>CAZOIG010000230.1:0-3081 GCA_964579235.1 uncultured Gammaproteobacteria bacterium | reverse complement strand
GCGAAACGGATACCGAGCCTTGCTTGTTGGGATTCGCTTTACGCGAACTGTATTGAGTCTGGCCAGACATTGTGGAGCTTACTGAGTAGTTCATGGTTTTACGCCTCCTAATAGATATCTGCCTGAAGTAGGGCTCATTAGGTGTTAGTTTTAATGTCAGCGACTGTAGAAAACTACTGTGACTGTTTCGGGTCACTTTAATGACCGTTTTATGACAGCTTCGCGGCCATCTCATGCTCGTCATTGATTCCGAGCGTTGGTTTTATTGGGTGAATTCCTTAGCATCACTTTTTGGTAAAAAAGCTTTGACTTTTTGGTGGCAAAGTTGATAGTGTTCACGCCCTGAACGCGAGACCAGTTCAAGCGTCTTTAGGCTAGAAAATGAACGACTCAGAAAAACAAAAACAATTAACCCTTGGTCTTCTACAGGCGATTGAGCAGCGCGACGACATCAGTCAGCGCCACTTAGCTCAAGAAATGGGTATTGCGCTGGGTCTGGCCAACTCTTATCTCAAACGTTGCGTCAAAAAGGGCTGGGTGAAAATCACCACGGCTCCTGCAAACCGTTACCTTTATTACCTCACACCAACTGGTTTTGCTGAAAAGGCGTCGCTGACTGCTGAATTTTTAAGTACGTCGCTAACCCTGTTTCGTGAAGCGGGGGATACCTATACGCGCTTGTTTCAAGAATGTATTGAACATGAAGCGTCCCAAGTTAGCTTAATTGGCGTATCGGATTTGAGCGAAATAGCCTATCTACGGTCCTTAGATGCACAGGGATCGGTGCTTAATATCTATGATCCAAACTCTGATCGAGAGCAGTTGTTTGGTATTCCAGTGACCTCCGATCAGTCCGAGCTAGCCGATGTAGTGGTGGTGACAGCCATGACGCAAGCTTTTGAACTAATTGAGGAAATTCAAGGTTCTCGTGACGACATAGTAGTGCTGGTACCAGAATTTCTACGGAACTTAAACATTAATGCGTTGTCCTCGGTGGACTCGCAATCGGCTGCGTAAAGTTGGTTGATCAATCAGCTCAACGTATTTTTATGACTTTTCAATAAATGAGTAAATTATGAGTCAAACAGTATTGTTAACCGGCGGAGCGGGATTTATCGGCTCCGCGCTTGTGCGTTATTTGATCGACGCTACTGACGTTACGGTAGTTAATGTCGATAAGCTAACTTACGCGGGAAGCCTGCATTCATTGGGCGAGGCGCGTGATCATGAACGCCACAAGTTTCATCAAGAAGACATTGTTGACGCCAAGGCGATGCGCGCCCTAGTTGAGCAATACCAGCCAGATTGCATCATGCACCTCGCGGCGGAATCACACGTTGACCGTTCAATTGATGGTCCGGGTGAGTTTATTACTACTAATATCGTCGGCACCTACAATTTGTTGGAAGTCGCGCGTGAGTATTACTTCAGTTTAGAGGGCGATAAACAAGCTGCGTTCAAGTTTCATCACATCTCAACTGATGAGGTTTACGGTAGCTTAGGCGACACAGGCTTGTTCACTGAAACCACTCGCTACAAGCCGAACTCGCCTTACTCAGCGAGTAAAGCAAGCTCTGATCACCTCGTGCGCGCTTGGCATAAAACCTACAACTTGCCAGTGGTGATCTCTAATTGCTCGAACAATTATGGGCCGTATCAATTCCCAGAAAAGCTGGTGCCCTTAATTATTCAAAAAGCGGTTCAAGGAGAACCTCTGCCCATTTACGGCAAAGGCGATAACATCCGCGATTGGCTATTTGTTGACGATCATGTAAAAGCCCTGTGGAAGATCGTTAACGAAGGCGAAGCGGGCGAGGTTTACAACGTTGGCGGGCACAATGAGAAGACCAACATTGAAGTGGTCGAAACCATGTGTGCAATTTTGGACGACATTAAGCCCCGCGCCGACGGCGAGCCCTATGCCAAGCAAATCACCTTTGTTGCGGATCGTCCAGGTCATGACCGACGTTACGCAATTGATGCGAGCAAGATTGCCAGCACCCTTGGCTGGACGCCTGAAGAGACCTTTGAGACCGGTATTCGCAAAACCATAGAGTGGTATTTGAATAACGAAGAGTGGATCAAAAAGGTTTCCAATGACTACGACGGCGGCCGCTTAGGCAAGAGTTAAGTCTTTGTATTTAAAGAGTATTAAGCAAATTATAAGAATAAACGCGTTTTTAAAACGCGCAGATAAGAGGATAACGCAATGCGTGGCATAGTTTTAGCAGGTGGATCAGGAACTCGTTTACACCCGGTAACTCAAGCAGTCTCCAAACAGCTTCTACCGGTTTACGATAAACCAATGATTTACTACCCGTTGTCGTCCTTAATGTTGGCGGGTATTCGCGACGTTTTAATCATTTCAACCCCGCAAGACACGCCGCGCTTTCAGCAATTAATGCAAGATGGTTCGCAATGGGGCATGAATATTAGTTACGCCGTGCAACCATCGCCCGACGGTTTGGCGCAGGCGTTTATCATTGGTTCGGAGTTCATAGGCAAAGACGATTGCGCGCTGGTTTTAGGTGACAACGTGTTTCATGGTCATGACCTGAGCAAAGATTTAGGCGAGGCAGGTGCTAAGGCGAAAGGCGCTACAGTATTTGCTTACCCTGTTCACGACCCTGAGCGCTATGGGGTTGTTGAATTTGATATAGACGGTAATGCGGTTAGTCTGGAAGAAAAACCCACAGAGCCAAAATCTAATTACGCGGTCACCGGTTTATATTTTTATGACAACCGAGTAGTTGATGTGGCGAAAAACATTCAACCATCGCCGCGCGGCGAACTTGAGATCACTGATGTAAATAAGCAGTACCTGGAGTGGGGCGACTTGTCGGTACAAGTGTTCGGTCGAGGCCTCGCGTGGTTAGATATGGGTACACACGAATCCTTGTTGCAGGCGGGCATGTTCATCGAGACCATTGAAAGCCGACAGGGTTTGAAAGTCGCGTGCTTAGAGGAAATCGCATTCCGCAAAGGCTTTATCGGCGAAAACGAATTGGCGGAAGCCGCGCACCGCTATGGTAAGAGCAGTTATGGTCAATACCTAAAAATGGTTTTGGAAAACAAACACCA
>CAZOIG010000229.1:0-2133 GCA_964579235.1 uncultured Gammaproteobacteria bacterium | reverse complement strand
GGTTAGCCGTTTTCGGCGCCGCTCTAATGGGTTTTGTGGTCGGTGGTATTTGGTACGGCCCTATCATGGGCAAGCGTTGGATGGGAGCAGTTGGTCTTACAGAGGAACAAGTCCAACAAGGTAATATGCTGAAGATTTATGGCGGTGCACTATTGCTTAGCGTACTGGCCTCTTGGACGTTAGCCCATACTTTTGCCACCTATGCGGTTGATTTAGGTTTTCAGGTCAAAGTGCTGACAGCCGTAGGCATAGCGCTTGGTTTTATCGTGCCAGCTATAGGCACTAACTATTTGTTTTCGCAAAAGTCCAAGACCCTATTTTTGATTGATGCCACCTATTGGTTGTTGTTTTATACGGCCATGGGCGTCGTACACGCCCTGTTAGGCTAATTGAACTCGCCGAGTTTTTCGTATGACTTCCAACCACAAAATCAAGCCGCGCAACCCAGTCGCACGCTCGCCTTTAATGAAAAAAGGCGGTGTGCACGAGAAGAGCAAAACGGTGGTTCGACGCGGCAAAAAAGCGGCGATGAATAAGGAAGTCGAAGACTGGCGTGACGACGTTGAGTTTGAGCGTTCCCTTAAGAGTTCAGAGGACTAAGTTCGCTAAGTCGTGAATGCGCGAATCTCGGTACTTGGCTCATAGCCCTGCGGCCAATTTATTCTGCGTCGGCGTCACGCTTTCCAATTGATCTATCGCAAGTAATCAATAGCGTTTCTCGACACAGTGCGGTAGTCTGCGCGCTCTTCTCTATAGTCGACTTAAGGTATTACGATGGACTTTAAAGACCTTGGATTGAACAGCTCGCTGTTGGCTACGCTGGACAAACTCGGATACTCGCAACCCACCCCTATTCAAGCGCAGGCAATACCGCCCGTTCTTGAAGGCAAGGACGTGATGGCTGCGGCACAAACTGGAACGGGTAAAACGGCCGGCTTCACCTTGCCAATTTTGCACCGTTTGATTACGCAAGAGCGACCAAGCAACAAAAAGTCTCGCGGCAATCAGGTGCGTGTTTTGGTGTTAACACCTACGCGAGAATTGGCCGCGCAAGTGGCGCAAAGTGTTGAAGACTATGGTCGTGGCACTGGCGTGAAAAGCGTCGTTGTATTTGGTGGTGTGAGTATTAATCCGCAAATGCAAAAGCTGCGTGGCGGTGTGGATGTGCTAATTGCCACCGCAGGACGACTGCTAGACCTGCATGGTCAAGGTGCCGTTAAATTCGATCAGCTTGAGGTCTTTGTGCTTGATGAAGCCGACCGCATGCTCGACATGGGCTTTATTGTCGACATTAAACGTGTTTTGAAATTGGTGCCCAAGCAACGCCAAAACCTATTGTTCTCGGCGACCTTTTCGCAAGACATAAGAAATCTAGCAAAGAGTATCGTCCAAAACCCAGTCGAGGTGTCGGTCACCCCCCCTAATAGTACAGTCGACGCTATTGAACAAAGTCTTATTGCCGTTGAGAAGTCTGATAAAACTCGGATTCTAGCGCAGCTAATTCAAGAGAACGATTGGTACCAGGTGCTTGTGTTTGCACGAACTCGTCATGGTGCGAATCGCCTTGCGGGCAAGTTGGAAAAGCAAGGTATTAACTCAATGGCGATTCACGGAGACAAGAGCCAGTCGGCGCGCACTAAAGCTCTAGCTAGTTTCAAAAGTGGTCGTTTACGGGTATTGGTTGCTACCGATATCGCAGCTCGCGGTATTGATATTGAGCAACTACCGCAAGTTATCAATTTTGATTTGCCGCAAGTAGCAGAAGACTATGTGCACCGAATCGGTCGCACTGGGCGAGCCGGCGCAACCGGGCACGCGTTGTCTTTGGTTAGCCATGATGAATACAAGCAACTTACCGATATAGAACGTTTCATTAAGAAGGAGATTCCGCGAATTGAATTGGACGGTTATGAACCCGCTAATAATTTGAAGGCCTCCAAAGGAGATTTCTCGGATACAAAATCTAAGCCAGCGAAACCCAAAAAGGCAAAGTTACCCAGGGGCGGCAAAGCCAATAAAGAAAAAATAGCCCGCGCTGAGAAACAAAGATCCAAGCCTAGGTCTGACTCAGCTGGTTCAAGAAAGTCTCAGAGAGGACAACGGAGCCAGCAATCGGCAAGTCCTTGGGGCAAG
>CAZOIG010000228.1:0-2143 GCA_964579235.1 uncultured Gammaproteobacteria bacterium | reverse complement strand
GCCATTTACTCATTGTTGATGATGCAAGCCGGTGAACTGGCGGCTTCAGCTAACATTGAGCAGCTTGACGAAGCGGCGGAGGGCATGCCGATTCTGCGTGAGAACCTTAAGGCCGAAATTAAGACGATTATGTCGAACAGTTTTGGTTTTGGCGGCACCAACGCAACCTTGGTGTTCCAGGCTATTTAGTGCTCGCCTGAAAATGCAAGTCTGGACTTGATGTGCAAGTTTTTTGATCAGGCACAAACAGTCTAAATTGGTTCTTGCGTTCACACCTTTTATAGCTTTTTCGATTTAACATCTGCGTGCTCAAAGTGAGCATGCGGCTCTGCTATTTCGAGCCGATTTTCTAAGCTTGCTGATTAGCTCGTTTTTGCGAGCTAACACTTTCACGGCCACATTACCGTTTAAATGCCTATGTCAGGGAATCTAATTATGCGAGAGCACCGAATCGTCGGATACTGGCTTCTTGCCTGTGCTTGTGTTGTTTATTTTATGATTGTAGTAGGTGGTATGACTCGCCTAACTCAATCTGGTTTATCAATGGTGGAATGGGAGCCCATCATGGGCATCATCCCACCTTTGACTGAGGCCGCGTGGCTGCGTGTATTCGAGCTGTACCGATTGTCACCAGAATATTTGAAAGTGAACGCTGGTATGTCTTTGGATGACTTCAAGGCGATTTTCTGGTGGGAATATGGGCATCGAGTCCTTGGGCGCTTCATCGGAATGATTTACTTGTTGCCGTTGCTGTTCTTTTTATTCAAAGGCTGGATACCTTCGCGCTGGCGTGTGAGGCTCGCTTTTCTGTTCGTGCTGGGTGGTCTACAAGGCTTAATGGGCTGGTACATGGTGCAAAGCGGGTTAGTAGATGTACCGCGCGTGAGCCAGTACCGTCTGACTGCTCACCTCGGTCTAGCAGTTGTCATCTTTACTTGTATGCTCTGGTTCGCCCTAGATTTCCTGCGTGGTGAAGACACACACCGCAGAGCGAGCAGTACCTATCTGCGATTAACCGCGGTTAGCGTATTTTTGGTGTTCCTGATGATGTTAAGCGGAGGGTTTGTGGCCGGAACTAAAGCTGGTTTTATAATGAATACCTTCCCCTTGATGAATGGCCAGTGGGTTCCTGAGGGCGTTATGGCCATGCAGCCCTGGTGGAAGAATTTATTTGAGAATGCCATCACTGTGCAATTTGTGCACCGTTATCTTGCCGTGCTTGTCATTATTGGTTTGCTGAGCACTTACTTAGTTTCCCGCAAGCAGGAATTTAGAACATTGTTCTATCTAGTTCTCGCAGCACTGACTATTCAAGTCACTTTAGGCGTGTTGGCGCTGATTTATCGAGTACCTTTATACTTGGGTGCAGGTCACCAAGCTGGAGCAGTCGCCTTACTTACGTCGTGTATTTACATTGCACATCGAGCACGTAAAGGCCAAGTTTAAACTGCACCCATCTAGAGCGTGTAGCGTGCAGATGAAGGGCTAGAGGTATTGCTCACTTAGAGTTTTTCCGAAATTTGGGTCATCACCTTTACGCTACCGCGCATTGCTGTCTTGACCCACGTCGGCAGTTCAGCCGCGCCATTCTCTTCAGCCATTTGCGCGTGCTCTTCTTCATCGATGATCATTTGCTCAATGATTGAGCGGCTTAGGTGGTCGTCTTCAGGCAGTCGGTGCAAATGGCTCTTTAGATGATCGACCACCTGATACTCTGTTTCAGCAAGAAAGCCAAGACTCCATTTATCACCCGCAATGCCCGCGCCAACGCCAAGGGCAAACGAGCCGGCGTACCATAGAGGGTTAAACACACTAGGCTTGCCATCTAACTCTTCGATTCTTTGAGCGCACCAATTTAGGTGGTCGATCTCTTCATCCGCAGCGTGCTTCATTCGTTCGCGAACTTCGGTAGATCGAGACGTTAACGCCTGCCCTTGATACAGGGCTTGCGCGCAGACTTCGCCAACATGGTTGACACGCATTAATGACGCAGACAGCTTCTTAGTGCTTTCGTCTAAGCCTGCTTCTTCAGCGCCGTGAGAGGTCTCGCCGCCGTTTAGATGAGGGGAAGGCCGATGTGCTTTAGGTTTGCTGAACACAACTCTCATGCCGTTATCGACGACGCCTATTAAACTATCTAGAA
>CAZOIG010000227.1:0-3419 GCA_964579235.1 uncultured Gammaproteobacteria bacterium | reverse complement strand
TCGTTAGCATCAAGGTGTCCGGCACTCGGCTGATACTTGTCCTCAGCAACTGACTGAGCGAGGTCCAGAATCGCATTGATGGATTCTCTGTCGTATTCAGCGTAAAGGTCGTTGGCAAGAATACGCTCTAAATCAAGCGCTTCATACATGACGAAATCGGTATCTCGTCGATTAACAATAGTAGACATATTACTTATCTCTGTTTGAGTTGGCTGCCTGTGCAGCATGCTATTAACAATCCTGCGGAAACTCGCAACACCTCATTGGCGTCAAACAAACTTCACGAAATGCAGAACTAAGTCAGCTCTGCTGGTGGGCTAGAGCTGACACGTGATTAAATTTAAAGCTTAGGCTAAAGAGAGCGGTAGCGACTTAAGTCGACGACCCGTTGCTTGATAGACCGCGTTAGCTACCGCAGGCGCTATGGGTGGCAAGGCTGGTTCGCCCACGCCCGTGGGGGCGTCTTCCGTTTGAACAATAATCACCTCAACTTCAGGCGATTCATTCATGCGCAAAATTGGGTAGTTGTGAAAATTACTTTCCTTCACAGCGCCCTTCTCGAGCTGAATGTCGCCATATAAAGCGGCAGTCAAGCCGAACATAATTGAACCTTCGACCTGCCCTCGCACAATATCAGGATTAATCGCTCGGCCACAATCGATCACGCACACTACTTTGTGCACCTTAATCTGATCGTTTTCGACAGAAACTTGCGCTATTTGCGCCACATCGCTCTTGAACGAGCCATGCGCAGCAAAGCCTAAGCTGTGCCCTTCGGGTACAGTCATGCCCTGCATGTGCTTACCTGCGAGCTTGATAACATTTTGCAGTCGCGGGTTCGTCTCAGTGTTGCGTACGCGCAGCTCAATAGGATCGAATTCGGTTTTTTCTGCGAGTTCGTCAATCATGACTTCTTTCGCAAATGCTGAAAAAGAGTGCCCCACTGCGCGCCAATACATTAGCGGTAAGCCGTGGTTAACGGTTACGTGACGTACTTCAGAATTAGGTAGGTCATAGTTTGCACTCAAGCCCTCGATGCTGGATTCATCAATACTCCAACCATCGTTGATCGACTCAAATACATCAGCCATAAAATTGGTGACACCCTCAGGAATAGCGCCCGGCAGGATACCGGGTAAAACAGCACGCATCATGTCTGGGTTGATGTTCGCACCCACGCGTTTCGCCGTCCAAGCACTGATTTTACCCTGCTCGTCGACGCCTGCTTTAAGAGACATAAGCGACGCTGGACGAAACACGCCGTTTTGCATATCACTTTCGCGCGACCAAACCAGTTTAATTGGCTCACCTGTTGCTTTGGCTAAAAGCGTAGCTTCAACCACATGCGACATGAAACTGCGACGACCAAACGCCCCACCCATATACACAGGGTGAACAGTTACTTGATCAGCCGACAAGCCTGCGTAGCGTGCAACTAGACCACGCATACCTTCTGGCATTTGCGTGCCCGACCAAACCTCGGCCTCGGTATCGCTAACGCGAACCAAGGCATTCATTGGCTCGAGCGGCGCGTGGGCCAAATAAGGAGCCCAGTATTCGCTTTCGACCACAGTTTTAGCATCTGCAAAACCAGCCGTTAAGTCGCCACGCTCGCCGTCAACGTCGCCCTCTTGACTGAGTGCAGATTGATAGTCGGTTTTAATGTCTTGCGTACTGAATTGCGCAAGCTCAGGCATATCCCACTCTACCTTTAACGCAGCGGCCGCTTTTTTAGCTTGCCAATAACGTTCGGCAACCACCGCCACGCCACTCGGCAGCGGTTTAACGTGGAGTACACCGGGCATATCGCTCACGCTGCTTTTATCAAATGACTTCACTGCTGCGCCAATAACAGGTGCATGTTTAACGACCGCATAACGCATCCCTGGTACTTCAGCGTCGATGCCGTACAGTGCTGTACCCGTCGATTTTTCGACCGCATCCACGCGCCCGAAGTCCGTGCCGATGTACTTAAACTCCTTGCTAGGCTTTAACTTTGCAGGAGCATCTAAACTCAAAAGGCTGGCAGCGGTCGCGAAATCTCCAAATTGAAAACGCGCGCCATCCACAAGAATGGTACCGTTATCAGTGCTCACCTCAGACAACGCGACACCGTGCTTCTGCGCTGCCGCTTGCATTAACAAAGCCCGAGCATCAGCGCCAACTTGGCGAATTTGTAGATAATGATCACGAACTGAAGAGCTACCACCCGTGCCCTGCACTCCAAATTCTGGGTGCTTGTAGTCCGCATGAACCTTGGCTAATTGCACGTCAATCTGCATTGGGTCGATGTCTAGATCTTCAGCCACTACGGTCGCGAGACCGGTTGTTATACCTTGCCCCATCTCATCGCGCGGGCAGTAAAAGCGTACAACGTTGTCTGGCGTAATCTGCAAAAGAGCATGCGGTGTAAACGTCTCGCCATCTGGTTCAAACGCCGGCTGTGTAGAACAGCCTCCGAGTGACACACCCAGCACTAGCCCACCGCCAGTAAGACCCGCGGCTTTCAAAAAACTACGACGACTTAAGCCCATAACACTGGATTCTCCAGCATTGATAACACTGGGCTCAAAGTTTGCTTGATCTGGCTTGCTCATAGAAACACCTCCGTGGCTTTGGGTGCACCGGCCAGTTCAGCCTCATCAGCCAGTTGGTTCGACTCCGCAATCACGGTTTTAATGGCTTGTTTGATACGCGGATAACAGCCGCAACGACAAATATTGCCGGACATTGCTTGATCTATTTCTGCATCACTCGGATTGGCGTTTTTATTCAGCAATGCGGTTGCAGACATAATTTGACCAGACTGGCAGTAACCGCATTGCGGTACGCCTTGTTCTGCCCACGCGGCCTGCATGGCGCTCATCGCATCAGGAGAGCCGACACCCTCTATGGTAGTGATGTTTTTCCCCGCCACTGCGCTCACCGGCAAGACGCATGTACGGGTAGCATTGCCGTCTACATGCATGGTGCAAGCGCCGCACAAAGCGGCACCGCAACCAAACTTTGAACCCGTTAACTTAAACGTGTCCCGCACGACCCATAAAAGTGGGGTATCGGGCGAGTCATCGGTTTGAACAGTTTGCCCGTTCAGAGTGAATTCAATCATGTGCTCTCTCTATCGTATAGCTCACGCGGCGGGAGGTAAGGAAGTCCAGCCGCTGTTGTCTAATTGCCGCCAATCACGGAGGCTGCTTTTCAATCTAGGTTAGTATCTAGGCGTCATCCCAAAGGGTCGCAATCCAACGGTCTTCTTTGATGAAAAACTTACCCCAGTCTTCCCATTTAGGGTCCAAGCCCTTCGCTTGCGCGGCTTCCAGATCTAAACCAGACGCTTTTAGGCTGGCGACCTCTGCTCGAGTCGCAACGATCATGGCCTTGAACGAAACCAAGTCTTGGACACCAATGAGTGGCCCGTG
>CAZOIG010000226.1:0-2286 GCA_964579235.1 uncultured Gammaproteobacteria bacterium | reverse complement strand
ACTGGCGGTAGAGTCGCCGGCGTTGCTTGCTGCGTAAAAAAGAGCCACGAAAGCAAAGCCAAACGGCCGATGTCTCGGTACAATTACAGGCTACTCAAAATTTTTAAATCACAGCGCACTATTATGGATAAGCAGTACAATCCTCAAGACATCGAAATAGCCATGCAGAGCCAATGGGAGGCTGACGGCACTTATCTTGCTCATGAAGACGATGAGCGAGAGAAGTTTTATTGTCTGGAGATGTTCCCTTACCCCTCTGGTAAGTTGCACATGGGGCATGTGCGCAACTACACCATCGGCGATGTGATCAGTCGTTACCAACGACAACTCGGTAAAAATGTATTGCATCCGATGGGGTGGGACGCATTTGGTCTACCTGCTGAAAACGCTGCGATTCAAAACAAGACAGCTCCAGCAAAATGGACTCGTGCCAATATTGACAGTATGCGCGAGCAATTAAAGCGGCTTGGTTTCAGCTACGATTGGAGCAGAGAGTTCGCGACGTGCGACCCTGATTACTATCGCTGGGAACAGTGGTTTTTTACTAAGCTGTATGAGCAAGGCTTGGTTTATAACAAAGAGTCTGAAGTAAACTGGGACCCAGTTGATCAAACCGTTCTTGCCAACGAACAAGTAATCGATGGCCGTGGTTGGCGATCGGGTGCTCTTGTGGTCAAAAAGAAGATTCCACAATGGTTTATAAAAATCACCGCTTACGCAGAAGAGCTTTTACAAGGACTAGACGATCTGGACGGTTGGCCTGATGCTGTAAAGACGATGCAGCGCAACTGGATTGGTAAATCGGTGGGTGCAGAAGTTGTATTCAAAGTTGCCAATCGAGACCCTTTGACTGTGTTTACCACACGTCCAGATACCTTATTTGGGGTAACCTACCTCGCGGTGGCAGCAGACCATCCTCTAGCGATAGATGCGGCTGCACAAGACTCAGCGGTTGCGGCGTTTCGTGAGGAGTGCCACCAAATGTCTACTCAAGAAGCCGACCTTGAGACCATGGAGAAAAAGGGCGTGCCGCTAGGGCTAACCGCCACGCATCCGATTACGGGAGACGACGTAGAAGTGTGGTGCGCGAACTTTGTTCTAATGAGTTACGGTACTGGTGCAGTAATGGCCGTGCCGGCGCATGATCAACGCGACTTCGAATTTGCCACTAAGTACGGAATTACCATTAAGTCGGTTATTGCGCCCACCAGCTCAGAACAGCATGTTGACTTAAACGAGCAGGCTTTTACTGAATTGGGTGTACTGCAAAATTCAGGCGAATTTGATGGCTTAGCCAGCGAGGAGGCCAAGGCAGCGATAACAGCTTGGTTGTCTGAGCGTGCCTTAGGCGAGCAAAAAATCAATTATCGTCTGCGCGACTGGGGCGTTTCTCGCCAACGTTATTGGGGTTGTCCAATACCTTTCGTCTACGATGCAGAGGGTCAGGCGAGTCCTGCGCAAGAATTCCCTGTTGAGCTGCCAACTGATGTGGTGATGGACGGCGTTGGTTCGCCGATTAAATCCATGTCTTCATTTATAGATACCCAACACCCAGTAACGGGTGAAGCGGCGCGTCGGGAAACCGACACTTTTGATACCTTCTTTGAGTCCAGTTGGTATTACGCGCGTTATTGTTGCCCGGGTTTGGATACCAAAATGTTGGATGAACGAGCCGACTATTGGCTGCCAGCAGACCAATACGTGGGCGGCATCGAGCACGCCGTACTGCATTTACTGTACGCACGCTTTTTTCATAAGTTGATGCGCGACGTGGGATTGATTAATTCGGATGAGCCGTTCAAACGCCTATTAACTCAAGGCATGGTGACTGCTGAAACCTTCTTTCGTGATGGTGACGGTGCTAAGCGAGAGTACTTTAATGCAACTGAAGTCGACATCGTATTCAACGACAAAGGTGTTCCTGAGTCCGCAACACTGAAAGCCGATGGCCAAGCAGTTGAGGTGGGCCCGGTAGAGAAGATGTCGAAGTCAAAGAATAATGGTGTCGACCCTCAGCAAATGATAGACAAGTACGGTGCGGATACCGTTCGTTTGTTTACTATGTTCGCAGCTCCGCCAGACCAATCGTTGGAATGGAATGACGATGCGATTGCTGGCTCATCTAGGTTTTTGCGCAGAGTGTGGTCTTTAACTGATCAACATAAGAGTGTTTTGGCATCGCATGGCTTTCAAGACTTTGTTGCAGAGGGACTAAATGCGCAAGCCAAAGCCGCACGCTTAACTACGCACACTTTGATTGCTAGGGTATTGCGCGACTATGAGCGC
>CAZOIG010000225.1:0-1861 GCA_964579235.1 uncultured Gammaproteobacteria bacterium | reverse complement strand
CCAGGGCACGGCGCCGTCATATCCGAGCCAAAAAGCGTCGTTGACTGGACTATAGAGCATCGTTTAGCTCGTGAGGCGAAAGTGATTCAGGCGCTAAAAAAGCACCCAAGTTATAGCCCAAAACAATTGGTACCCAGCGTGTACGATGACGTTCCTAAGCACTTGCATCCGATTGCTGAATTGTCTTTACATGCGCACCTGATTAAACTCGAACAAGAAAATCGAGCGTCAGAGAGCAACGGTCTTTGGCAATGGTTGTCTTAAAGCAAAGTTTATTTTCCCGCTAATCTAAAACGGAGTTCCTATGAGTTTCTATGAAGAAAAAGTACTCCCGCATCTTATCAATTGCACCTGTGGACTGGGCGCCATTGAGAAACAACGGGCGAAGGTGGTTCCCCTCGCCAAAGGCGAAGTTTTGGAAGTGGGTATTGGCTCAGGCCTAAATTTAAAGCACTACGACTCAACAACAGTGAGCAGAGTATGGGGGCTAGAACCTTCGGTGGGTATGCAGCACAAAGCTGAGACCAATTTGAAAAATTCGCCGGTGAAAGTCGAGTGGTTGGTCGCAGGTTGTGAGGCCATACCCTTAGAGACGGATTCGATCGACACGGTTGTACTCACCTATGCCTTATGCACAATTCCAGACTGGCAAGCCGCCCTAAACGAGATGCGCCGAGTATTAAAGCCTAACGGCGTCTTAGTCTTTTGCGAACATGGTGAGGCAGCACAAGAGACGGTGCGAAAGTGGCAGAAAAGAATAAACCCTGTTTGGAAGATGCTCGCGGGCGGCTGCAACCTGAATCGACCAATCCCAAATATGATCTCAAGCGCGGGATTCAAAATTACTCAGCTTGACCAACATCATATAAAGGGGCCAAAGATCGCTACCTATCAATACTACGGGACTGCGGTCTAGTCTTGCTCGTTGATCAATCGATAGCACAGTAGCCGAACGGTAATGAGCACAGAAAAACCTCTTAGCGGAATTCGGGTCGTCGAATTGTCCCGCATTCTTGCCGGCCCCTGGGCTGGTCAAGTGCTGGCGGACTTGGGCGCAGACGTAATCAAAATCGAGAGCCCGCAGGGCGATGATACGCGGCGTTGGGGACCACCTTTCATCGAGCGCAGTAATGGCACTCAAGACGCAGCGTATTTTTTCGCCTGCAATAGAGGAAAGCGCTCACAATGCCTGGATTTTAAAACAGCGGAAGGCCAAGCCGAGCTGCATAGCCTGTTATCGGACGCCGACGTGATTATCGAGAATTTCAAAGTTGGTGCTCTTCAAAAACACCAATTGGACTACGCCAGCCTAAAGTCCAAATACCCTCAACTGATCTACTGCTCGATAACAGGCTTCGGCCATAACGGCCCCTATGCGCATCGCGCAGGCTATGACTTTATCATTCAAGGCTTGAGTGGGGTTATGGATATTACGGGCGAGCCAGATGGTTCTCCGCAAAAAATTGGTGTCGCCTATGCTGATATTTTTACCGGATTGTATTCTGTTATTGCTATCCAAGCGGCTTTGCAACAAAGAGCCACTACGGGCAGAGGACAACACATCGACATGGCATTGATGGATTCAATGGTCGGTGTGCTGGCGAATCAAGGGTTAAATTATCTAGTAAGCGGTGAATCACCAACTCGATTGGGGAATCGACACCCGAATATAGCACCCTACGAAACTCTGTCTTGCGCGGATCAACCCATCATTCTCGCGGTGGGCAATGACAGTCAGTTTCATGCTTTATGTGAAGCGCTGGAACTCGATACGCTAAAACAAGACCCTCGTTTTAGCAGTAACGCGAATCGCGTTGAAAATCGCAACGCTCTGTCTGAGCTACTCAGCGAAAAAACTGAG
>CAZOIG010000224.1:0-2325 GCA_964579235.1 uncultured Gammaproteobacteria bacterium | reverse complement strand
GCAATACCGCAGAGTCCGACAATATCAACTGACTGATCACAACGTCATCGGATAGCTTCTCGACCAAACGCTTCAACCACAAAAGCACTTGCTCTGGCGATGTGGAGTTATTTAGATAGGCGTCAACAGCAGGCACTAATGACTCAACAGCTTGTGTGGGGGTGGAAGTCCCGCTTGGTGCGGTAGTCACTCGCTCAAGCTCGGCTTGCATCGCTATTCGCTGCTCATCAGCTGATCGGCTCAATACTGACAGAGCGGCGAGCGTACTGAACAAAACCAGCCCTAGTGTAATTGCAACTGTACTTACTTTAGTACGGCCAATCCGCTTCGGCGCTCGGTGAGGACTCGAAGTGTTCGTGCGCTCAATTGCAGGCAATGATTCGTTAGCACTTGCTTCAGCATTGTCACTTACCTCAAACAGACCTGGCACCTCTACGGTTAGCCATTCGGCGCCATCTTTAAACGCGACGCCTGTAATACTTGGACTGCCCGCAGCGTGTTCCTGATTGGCAATGGCCGATTGAAACGCCGCATGAGTACTAAGCAGCTCAGAGCCTAAAACAGTGAAGAGCTGGGTTTGCCTTGCATCGACCGCGGCAACTATTTCGTCTGCACTAAAGGGCAAGGATTCAACCGCAATATCGATGGGCAGCAGATTTCTTTGTGTTGAGTTAATCGCCGTAAGCATTGCGATGTCTGAGGGGATCATCAAATAAAGCGGCCCATCGCCCGCGTTCAGTGTCTGGCTATAAACCTCTCCCTCTGCGCTCAGACTCAGCGCTTTGGGATCACCGCTTTGGACTCCAACCACGATTGCCTCGCTTGTGTAATCCACCCACGGCGCCACCAGTCCATCGACCCACCAATCAAGGCTTTTTGTTAAACCATGCTGGAGACGTCGTATCGATTGACTAAAGCTAGCTTGCATAGATTTGAGCTGACGTAGGGTTACTTTCACTTGGCTCGACGTAGGTTATTCGGGCGAGACCATAAAGACGATAGAATACCGCACCGAGCAAGCCCTTGGTAAGACTTCCAAACAAGCGAAGAAACTCACAACACCGCGCTGATTTCAAATAGCTCATTGCTTCGATTGACCATTTTAATGATCCATTCTCGAGAATAGCCCTGACCCCCAATATCGACACTCGCGATGATGCGATAACTACTCGAGACATTGCCCCCCAAATGCTCATTTTCTACGAGGGTGAAATCTGAACTGATCACGCTTTGGATCGAATTTTCGTTTCGAAACGCCTCCAAACTATTGTCTCGACGATTCAAAATGTGGGTCTGCTCGGCTGAGCTTAGATTGGGAATTAGTGTTAGGACAGGCGCAGGGGCGAAGTCGGCGTTAATCGTCGCTTTACCATTGGCTATCGTCGCGACTTCCCAAAATCGTTGTCTGTTTATCGGATATTGCTCTATAGCGGTCCTCAAGCTTCGCAGTCGGTTGTTCTTTCTTGTGATTTCTTGCCCCACTATTTCGGCGCCAGGCGACCACTCGGGAACTTTGCCGGAAGCCAATATACGCAATAAATCATCCGTGTCTGCTTGGCTAGCTTGCGCATAGTTCATCACTGCAACCACCAACTCTTGAGGGGCGGACAAAAGGTCGATTCGACCCGCCTCGTTGGAAATATTGACACGCACATCGGCAATGGGCGTTGAGTAGTTAAGTTCGGTAACGGGCGTAGCATCGACTGCGACTCTGGATCGCTGCGATGCTATGTTCACCGCTGCAAAGCGCAAACCACTGTTGAGCAGTTGCTCAGCTTGCAGGCTGCGGCTGTCCCAAACGGCGGCCCGCGTGTTGCTTAGATTGATTTCAATAAGCGCGATTGCTAGGGCTGTCATCACGGCCATTACCCCCATAACAGTGAGTAAGGCGAAACCTGAAGATCGCTGTATTGATTTCATTGCAGCTTGAAGAGCCAATACTCGGTGCTTTGCTCACTCAAGACAGAGTCCGCGAGACTGACGCCCTCCGAGACTTCAAAATTAGGTGCTGGACCCCAGCTTAATCGAATTGCGACAGGCTGAGATACTGCTTGGGTTTGACCCGTATTGTTTGGCGAGCGAGCCACTTGATCTTTGGCATAGACGGCAACAAATCTTAATTCTGCTAATCCGTCTAACAATTTAATGCCGCCTTTAGCTTGCCCATCAAACTGCCACAACGCATCGCCCACTATTTCAAAACGAACGGATTCCTTGCCTAAGGACCATGGAGTAACCGCTAAGCTGAGGTCAATCTCGACCACACTTTCCTCGACTCGTACGTCACCTTGCGCGCTGAACGCATTCCGCAGTTCGCGATAAGCC
>CAZOIG010000223.1:0-3009 GCA_964579235.1 uncultured Gammaproteobacteria bacterium | reverse complement strand
CTGAGCCTCGCACAACTGCGTAGCTTTTACTTTGGCAGTACATTGCAGGTGAAGCTGAGCGATACAGCATACGCTGCGCTTGATGACTCACAGGAGCTGGTGAAAAACGTGGTGGATAGCGGAGAGATTGTTTACGGCGTGAACACCGGGTTCGGCCGCTTGGCACAAAAGCACATCGAACCTGACCTACTCAGCGAATTGCAGCACAACCTCATTTTGTCGCATGCGACAGGTGTAGGCGAGTACCTCGATTCAGCGACGGTTAGACTCATATTGCTGCTCAAAATCAACGCCCTGTCGCGTGGTTACTCAGGCATACGTAAATCGGTAGTAGATTTGCTGTTGAATATGCTCAACCAAAACATTCTACCGGCTATCCCCGAAAAAGGTTCGGTTGGCGCATCGGGAGATTTAGCACCACTCGCGCATATGAGTTTGCCGATTATCGGTGAAGGCGAAGTGCACTACAAAGGCGAACTGCTATCCAGTGCAGACGCTTATAAAAGTGCGCAGCTACAAGCCATGCAGCTTAGTGCTAAAGAGGGCCTGGCGTTACTAAATGGCACTCAGGTGTCTACTGCGCTAGCGCTCAAAGGGCTGTTTGAGGCTGAACAAAACATCAACGCGGCGTTTGTTGCAGGCAGCCTAACGGTTGAAGCCGCGCTCGGCTCGCGCACACCATTTGATGCGCGCATTCAAAGCGTTCGCGGGCAACTCGGGCAAATCAAAGCCGCGCAAGTCTATTGTGAGCTATTAGGTGCAGACGCGGGCGATAGCGAAATAGCCAATTCACACGCCGACTGCGACAAAGTTCAAGACCCTTACTCACTACGATGTCAGCCTCAAGTAATGGGGGCGTGTTTGGACCAATTACGCAATGCCGCCGCGATTATTGAAATTGAAGCCAACGCGGTATCCGATAATCCGCTGATTTTTAAGGCTGAGAGGGAGATTATTTCTGGGGGTAATTTTCATGCTCAACCAATAGCCTTTGCAGCCGACAATATGGCGCTTGCTATAGCTGAAATTGGTGCAATGTCGGAGCGACGCATGGCGCTATTATTGGATTCAGGCATGAGTCAACTGCCGGCATTTTTGGTGGAAGATGCAGGCGTAAACAGCGGCTTTATGATCGCTCAAGTAACGGCTGCAGCGCTTGCCAGTGAAAACAAAAGCCGCGCCCATCCTGCCAGCGTCGACAGCCTACCGACTTCAGCGAACCAAGAAGACCATGTAAGTATGGCGACCTTCGCTGCTCGGCGTTTAGCCGACATGAATCTAAACACGCGGTACATTGTGGCAATTGAATTACTGGCTGCCTGCCAAGGCATAGAACTACGACGACCACTCAAATCCAATAAAGTGCTGGAATCATTTTGGAAAGAGGTGCGAGAAGTGGCCGCATATTGGGATCACGATCGCTACTTCCAGCCAGACTTAGAAGCCATAGAACAGCTTATTCAAGGCAACACTTTTGGTGAGTGGGCCAATGAATTTATCGAGGGCATAAGCTAAGTGATCCACGAAACGCTAATAGGCAAAAAAGATGGCTGTTAAAGAAATACTCACAATCGGGCATCCAGTGCTCGCTGCGCCCGCGCAAGCCGTAGACCCAAAAGATATAAAGGGCGATAAAGTTCAGGGCTGGATACAAGATATGGTCGACACCATGCGGCATGCCAATGGCGCTGGAATTGCGGCAAACCAAATAGGTATTCCGTATCGCCTTTTTGTTATTGAGGTGGGAGATAACCCACGCTATCCCTACAAGCCAAAAGTGCCATTAACAATAATCATCAACCCTAAAATCACCTTTCTAAGTGATGCGACGTTCACGTCGAACGAAGGGTGTTTGTCGGTGCCCGGAATTCGCGCCAACGTGACTCGCAATGTAGAGATTAAAGTAGACTACTTGGATCAGACAGGTGAAGCAGTACAGCAAATCATTCGAGGCTACTCAGCCTGCACTTGGCAACATGAGTTCGACCATCTGGACGGCAT
Organism: uncultured Gammaproteobacteria bacterium; assembly: GCA_964579235.1. GTDB lineage: Bacteria > Pseudomonadota > Gammaproteobacteria > Arenicellales > Arenicellaceae > Arenicella. The sequence goes on along the minus strand of CAZOIG010000223.1, from coordinate 1,008 downwards.
TTTGTTTCCGCATCGAGTAAGCGACCTGAATTCGTTCTGCTCGTGGGAAGTGTTCGCGGAATATCATCAAGCTGACTATGCTGATGAGGTTCGTGACCTAGTCGCCAAATGGGGAGCCTAAAAAATAGGCCTAACAAGGTAAAAAAATGAGTTCCGAGACTTGACGAGATACCAATCCAAGTGTATTTTCACGTCCCTTCCGCTGTTCCAATCAGGAACGCGCGTTTATGTGAGATGGTTATGTAGCTCAGCTGGTTAGAGCACAGCATTCATAATGCTGGGGTCGGTGGTTCAAGTCCACCCATAACCACCAAAATTTCTCTTTTAAATCAATAACTTACGATCTTTTTCTATTCCTTGAGATCCGCTGGATTTGAGCTGTGACCAAAATGTGACCATTTTGTGACCAAAAATCAAGTTGGGTGATTATGAAGCTTTTCCATCAAGTTTCTTTTAATGTGAACAACTCTTCTAGAGAGCATTCCAAATACTTGCAAAGAGTATAGATAACCTCCAGTTCGATTCGTTGAGCGGTGTCGTAATAAAGCCTGTCAACCGTACCTCTGTTGATACCAGTGTCTCGACATAACTCCGAAACCTTGAGTTTCTTCCGGCCTAATATTTCAGATAGGTTACACGTAATCATTTCTTTTAAGAGATATTTATTTGCTCCTATAGATAAATAATAGTTGCAAAAGAGAATTATATGTCTATAATTTATCTCCTATAGATAATTATTATCTATTGAAAACAAATTGTTTCTCAAGGAGAGAATTATGACACACACTTACCTTACCACTGAAGAGCTTTCACTCAAAATCAAATACGACCCGCGAACAATTCGAAATAGACTCAAAGATTCTGTTTTACTAGAGGGCGTGCACTACATTCGACCTTTTGGTGGTCGTAAGATTCTTTATATCTGGGAAAAGATTGAGACCGATATGACTAAAGGAGTTGATGCAAGACAATTGATGATCGGAGCAATTTGAGGTGGGCTCTATAAAC
>CAZOIG010000222.1:0-2161 GCA_964579235.1 uncultured Gammaproteobacteria bacterium | reverse complement strand
AACGCTACAACAGGCGGACACTGATTCAGCCCAAATAGATGCTCAGGCACTGCTCCAACATGTCAGCGGCAAGTCTTTAGCATGGCTGCTAGCACATGGTGATGACATCGCGACTGAGACAGAACGCGAGCAGTTTTTGCGCACCGTCGCTCGTCGCGCCGCTAATGAGCCGATTGCTTACATTGTTGGCAGCAAAGAGTTTTGGTCACTTGAGTTAAGCGTCACGCCAGACGTGTTGGTACCAAGACCCGACACAGAGACTTTGGTGGAGCAAGCACTTGCACGCATCCCTAAAGACGCTTCTTTTCGCATTGCGGATCTGGGTACCGGCAGTGGTGCAATTGCCTTGGCTATTGCCAAAGAACGGCCATTAAGTACCGTCTTGGCCGTGGACTTCAGCGAGAATGCCCTAGCCTTAGCGCAGAAAAACGCGCAAACACACCAACTCAATAATCTGGAGTTCGTGCATAGCGACTGGTATTCGGCACTCGATTCGCGGGCATTTGACGTAATTCTGAGTAATCCACCCTACGTGGAAGCGGGAGACCCGCATCTGGAAATGGGTGACCTTCCCAATGAACCGGACCTTGCATTGATCGGCAAAGACGACGGGCTGGGCGATATACGCATCATCGTGTCACAAGCACACGAATTTTTGCGCCAATCCAAGGTCGTGATCATCGAGCATGGTAGCGATCAAGGCGAACAAGTCCGCAACATATTTCTGCAACATGGCTTTGTCGATATTGCGACGCATCGCGACTTAAACCAACTTGAACGCTGCACCAGTGCTCGATTGTAAGCATTAAGCAAACATGAGCGAGCAAGACTATAGAGACTTTTTTGACGAGGCAGAGCGAATTCTTGCGATCTGTGATCCAGTCGCTAAATGCGCGGCAATTGCCGATTTAAACTCGCTGGCGCAACAGATTTTCACTCGATCTACTGAACGCCCAAGCACTCCGCTAACTCAAGCTAAAGCACCCGCTTGTGCATTGCATGGCTACCCTGCCGCTCTCAAGTTAGTTGCTCCGCGTGATCTAAAACGTCGTGGTTTGGCCACGCAGGAAGGTCGCAATGTACTGATTCATGCAGTTGCTCACATCGAGTACAACGCGATGAATTTGGCCTTAGATGCGGCGTTTCGTTTTCGCGATATGCCTGATCTATTTTATCGTGATTGGCTGTATGTGGCTGCGGACGAAGCGCGCCACTTTGAACTCTTGCGACACTATCTAAACCACAATGAATGCGAATACGGCGACTACGTAGCTCACAATGGGCTTTGGGAGATGGCTGAAAAAACCGCTCACGACGTGGTGGCTCGAATGGCGCTAGTGCCCCGAGTGATGGAAGCTCGTGGCTTGGATGTAACGCCAGCGATGATCAAGCGCCTCGAGCGGGTTAATGACCACAAAGCCTGTGCTGCACTTGAAGTGATCTATCAAGATGAGATAAACCACGTCAAAATCGGTTCGAGCTGGTATGCCTATACCTGCAAAGAAGCGAGGCTTGAGCCGCGCTCACATTTCCTTAAACTCGTTGATCACTACCTTCATGGTGAGCTGAGGGGACCCTTCAATCTACCCGCGCGACTAAAAGCCGGGTTCGCACAAGAAGAACTAGACGATATCCAGGCGCGCTATTCTCAGCCCACTCGATAGACAATAAAAAAATACGTCGACTCACGTACTAACTAGCCAAGGAGAACCTCACAATGATCAATACACGACTGACTTTTAGCACTAAAAAAGCACCACTCGGAAGTCCTCTTAGAATGACTTTAATCGCGGCTTTGGCAAGCTTGCTATCACTGAGTTTCGACACGACCTTGGCCGCTGGTGAAGGCGATTCAGAGTCTCTGTTTCAGCCTCTTACTCAAACAGAAGCAGATCAAATCGCAGATGGCATCTACTCAGCCACAGGCTTTGGCAATACTTTTTTAGTGGTAACAGAGGAAGGCAATGTGGTGATCGATACATCGATTAAAGACTATGCCGCCTATCACAAAAAACTGTTGGATAAGGTTGATGCACGCGAACCGAGCTCTGTAATTATTACCCACGCGCATGCCGATCACATTGGCGGTTTAAACCTTTGGACCGGCGAACAAACTAAAGTGGTTATGCAGGAAGACACCGTTGAGTTCCAAAACTATCAA
>CAZOIG010000221.1:0-9259 GCA_964579235.1 uncultured Gammaproteobacteria bacterium | reverse complement strand
GTTTAGTGCGAAGACTTCCCTTTCAAGCACGCTCTCGTTGGTGATGTGCTTAAATTCGTAAAGGCTTGGTCTAAGAAACTCGCGTACGTGATACGAGATTTCCTCAAATTCATCAAATTCAGCTTCGGGCTTGAGCTCTGCGATGATCTGCCGACCGGACCTACGGTAATAGATATCTGCCGTATACAATTTCGTCCCGAGGTAAAACCGATGAGACTGTGGGACTAAGGCCTGCACCTCTGGGTCTCCTTCAAGAATGCCCCAGAACAGCATTTCGGCCCGACAATGCGAAACCGCTATATCGTTCATGTATTTCGAGAGGCGACTTAAATAACAATCCACTTTAACCTTAAATCCGCGAGGGGTGGGGTGCTGCTTAGGGTTTCCTAGATTTGGACAACGTACCTTCATTTTTCTTGGTTACTTCTTAACTTTTGATATAAAAATTATGCGATCTTCGATTAAAAAATTGGTAAGGAAATACCGATGGGATGCGATCTCGGCGCAATTGAACGAGCAAGAAGCAAACACTAAATTGCGTCAGCATGTTTAAAATCACAAGATATCGTGATAATTTGAACAAGATATCTTGTTCAAAATTGAAAAAGGTGTAATTTATTACACCAATATTGGATGATTCTGGTTCCAAACCTGACGTCAAAGCTAGCGAGACTTAAATGCTTTCTGTAGTAGACAATTCGATTGACTATGCCAAAGACCGGCGGTTGGAAAATGCTATTTTCCCTCCAAAAACAGTGCGCAAGCTGCTGAACCTGAGCCCTCAAGGGTACAGACGCATTAGACAGGATATTGATCCCGATGGTGATTCGAGAAAGGACGGATTTACGCACAATGCACTCTTCGTCTACTTCATTTTTTATACCTTGCGTGAACGCTGGTTTTTCTCCGTCGGTGATATCGCTAAGTTCAAATGGCTTTATATATTTGAAGCGTGTGAGAAATTTGAGCTGAACGATATCAAAGAGATGGGTATCGTGTTTTGCTCATCAAGCCTCCAACTCTGGCTCGCTCCAAAAAGGGAATATTTAAAAGCAATCAAAGATGAACGCTTCAAGGGACTCAAGTTGGAATATGTCTATCAAGACTATGTAAGCCATTTAGCGCTTAACTTCGATACACTCTTAGACCGTCAAATGACAAACAGTGAAAAAGCCAAGATGCTTCTTTGTCAACCGGGTTTCAAAGAGATTTTATTGAATAAGCCAATCAAACCTAAGAGTGAGCAAAGGAAAGAAAGCTTTGATGACTTCTTTAGCGGTGTCCTTGAAAAACTTGAATAGGAGTCTCCCTTAGTCCCATTATCTGGTGTCTGGGAGTGATGAAGTAAAATCCGGCATATTTGAGATCTTCCTCAGGGCTAGCCGCCTCAGGGATGAAATAGCACTCGTTTGAGTTCCCGAGATTGCCAACGCTGTGAATGTATGGCACCCAGAAAGTTGGGAGGGTCTCTTTACGTTGGTGCTCGTTACCAGATAAATTTTTGGAGGCATCATGCGTCATTTAGGCCTTGAGGCTATTGCATAAGGCATTGGGCTGCAAAACAGGACTTGTAAACTTAACTCAACAGAGAAAACTCACTCTGAGACGACTTTCCTTAGCGTGCCTTTCTCGCGCTCGGCTTGCTGTAATTGTGGAATATCACTTATATATACAGATTTTCATTAAGACCTGGGCAAATGGAGCTTGCGATGGTTCAATCACAGCTAGGAGGTCAGACCTGCTTCTTGGTTTGAGGGTGCGATACCAACAGACACTGAGTCAGGCCCGATCTGGATACTCGCGGCTAAAGTCATTACGCCAACGTAAAGCTTTATATTTTCTCCATCACATGCCGACTTCAATCGTCGAAAACTCTCCAAAGTTGTGACCGACTCGAGGTCGCCCGCGACGCTAATGTTGATGAGGGGAGCCAACAAGCCTTCCCTAACACGATCTAAGCAGTACTCTAAGACTTTGTTTAAGGAATTTTCGCCCCCTCTTGTTTTTACATCAAGCATCGTCAATTCACCGTTTTGCAAAAGTGTAATCGGCGAAACTTTTAGCGTCTTAGCAATCATTGCGACAGGAAGAGATACTGTTTTATTGCCTTTCATTTTTTGACGATGACGAGCATACATAAGATCATCCACTATCAGAAATGATTGTACATATGACTTGAATCGTTCGATATATGGAGCGAATTCAGTTAAGGACATCCCCGTTGACAACACATCATCAGAGTGTAGGGTTATCAGACCCTGACCCGCTAAAGCCGTTTTGGTTTCGGTCGCCGTCACTCTGAAGGGCGCCACAATGCCTCGTTTAGACCTCGCCGCTTTTGCATCAGCCGCGCAAGTGTTTGCTACTGCTTTGCAACTTAGGTAGATGGGAGTATAAGTCTGTCCCGCTGTTTGAAAAATTACTGTGTTATATCGATCAACAATATTTTTGAGCAAATATTTCCGAACGTAATCAGCGGACGGAGTTATAGAAATAGAATTGGACTTCACACCGACCCTTTTAGCCGAGTGAATCGAGAGCAAGACGCTCTCTTCATAAGTATCCAAATACCGAACGCCATCGAAACTAACAGCAAGTGGCAAGAGCTCAATTGACCTCTTGCGATACTCTGTTTCGGGTAAACACCCAACAGAATCTACGATTAGCACATAGTCCATAAGAGCCCTCTAGTTGATTTGAATCAAATTAAAAAAAATGGTCAATTGGTTGCCACCTGCTAAAACTTTTTGTCCCAAGGGTGATTAGTAATACAAAACTGTCAATTAACGCTTGCCAAAGAACGAGGAAGTAGGTGTGAAACTCATCGAAATCGGTACATTTTTTCGTTCAATGGCTAAGCTATACACCGAACGAAAGTTGACTAGCGAGTTTGCGTCGCATGAGGCGGGGTCAATTAGTTAGTGGAGTTCGTATCTAGCACCGACCTTTGCAATTGTCGAATCAACGTTTTCTTTTAAACTTTGCAAGACTTCATCGCTAGTGTCGTGGCCTAGCAAAAACAGCTTTACTCCAGAAGTCTTTGCCCATTCAATCAGCCTGTTTTTTTCTGATTCACCAATCGGAGAGAAAGGTCCCGAGCCCGATGCGAGCCGTCTCTGTGCGTCTATACCCCATAAGCTAAGTCTTCCTTTTGGAAACGGGTAATGAAGATCGCCCACTATCGCATAAAGAGGGGTCTCGAAACTTTCCGATAGGCGTTGTGTCAATCGCTCTAGAGTTTGGTGGCCACAGCCGACAAAAAGTACGAGGCCCTTGCCGGCCAAATTAACGACCAACGCTTGTTCATCTGCTCGGCCGATGAAGAGTTGGCGAGGAATCGGTCCTAGCGACGCTAAGCCGCTTCCAATAGGTGTCGGTAAAAATATTTCGACGTTTGTTGTTTCTGGCATGTGGACCGAGTCTGGAGTGGAAACAACTTTACGTTCCGTCCAGTTAAATGCTTTGCTGCCAGTTTCTATCGTGCCCAACTCTGCCGCATTAGCTCCACCAACGTGATCTAAATGGGCGTGTGAAATGAACACTAAGTCGGCTAATCCAATGTCTATGGAGGCTCGCAGGGCATTTCGTGCCATCAGGCCCGGCTCTATTCCTTGGTTATTTAGTCCTACGTCGAAAAGGATTTTTGTCCCGTCTGCTTCAATCCAAATAGCTACCCCAGGTTCAGTTTCAAATTCAGCGTTGGATGCAAAAGGGCCTGCTAATGGTGTAAATGAAAGTTCATTAATTACTCCGAAGTTTTCGACCACGGTGGTCGGCCTGGAATCCCATTCTCTGGACACATTTTTTTTGGCCAACTCAAAATAGGAGAGCTTGATGAACACGACAAATCCAAATGCTACGATTACGGCGACTATAGCTGCTTTGAAATAGTTCATGCTTGAACACTCATTTCGTTTTTGCAGTGGAGGATGTTCGGGCCGAACGCCGAACCAACGATAAATCCGTCTGCTTCATCAGAAACTGCGACGGAAGATCCGGACAGGCTTGTCCCCCGATCTCTGTACAAGGTCCTCACAGTCCCAGTCCGAATGTCTACACTCGCAACTTGAGATGGCGAATACTTTTTCTCATTGAATTGGTACTTCGTTGCCAAGGTGAGGAGTTTTGGGTGCCCTGTGACCAACACATTCGAGTTATCAAGACTTGAAAGGTTGTCGACTGCAAAAGGTAGCGAGATCCTTTTTTGAATGGTGTAGCGAGTTTTGTTTTTAACTTGCTCAATCGGTGCAAGCACGGAGATCCTCCTTCCGACGAGTTCACCAATGACTAAAGTTCCATCTTCTAACCTCGTGATTCCATTAGCTGATTGAAATCCTGAAACAAGCTCATCGATCTCACCATTACCTATTTCAACTAACCGACCAGATGGAAATCTAAATGCTCCCTCCAACACCTCAAGCACACTACCAGCTGGTGCCACCTTGTCTAGGGTAACGAGTGCTCTCGTTGGAGAGATGGCGACTAAATCGTTAGGGTTCCTGAACCCTGGCGCACTCAGTTCATGGCTAAACGTGAGTCTCACAGAGGGGTAATCACCTAATAGTTTGTAAACGTAAACACTATGCTGCGTTCCACCTCGGTTTGCGATAAGTAACCACATACTTCCATCAGGTGCTTCGACTACGTCCGCCCCAAATCCTTGTAGGCTGCTAATACTTGGGTCTTTCAACTCGATGCTCTGCGTAGGATCTTCCAGGGGGAACATCCATATTCTGCTACTTCCTGTGCCAGACGTTCTGAACAAACGGCGATCGCCTCCAACTGAAATGGCGTGCTTCTTATCTGGCATAACCACTATGTCTTCAGACGCTGGCATTCCTCCGATTTGTTCGCAGTGGGTTGGGTGTAGCAATGCAATCTCTAAATTTTCACCGCTATACTCTCGAACATCGGCAATTAGGCTGTAAATCAACCAAACAACACAGATTATCAGAACGATCAGGCACCGGACGGCCACGTCTTTCCAAACGCTAAAGCCATGCATCAACTCGTCCAAATCGTCCGGTAATGCCATGGGCTTCAACGCCGATACGTTAGACCCTCCAGTATTACCTTTGGGCACCCATCCTGTTGCCCATCCGATAGGTACCGCTAAAAGTCTTTTGATCTGACCAACTATTTCTTTGGTGTCACTACATTTGGTGGCCAGTCTTAACATCAACCAATGCGTTTGCCAATGTCTTAACAACCAACGTTGGCTCAAGATGTGAGCACGTTCGTAGTGATGGAATGCTTTTGTATATTCATCGTTTCGCTCAAGTTTCTTACCGTGAGCGATTTCTTTTTCGAAGAGTTTTTTTACTTTTATTCGGTCTATAGCTGCCATTGTCTTGCCTCCTTTACCGTTAGGATCAAGAAATAGCAGGCAAATTTATTGAATGAAACGCTTGTTTTTAATTCGAATGAGTTTGCCTGGAGAAACGCCTAAGGTTGAACGAGCAACTCGCGTCAGATGGGCTTGATCGGAGAATCCTGCAGTATGGGCAGCATCGGCAATAGACGTACCTGAGCCAAGCGCTCTTAAAGCGGACTTTAATGAAAACCACCTTCGCCAAACAGAAATAGACATCCCCATTTGCTGTTTGCTGAGATGCCGCAATCTCGCTGGTGATATCCCGATTTTTCTTGCTGTTCTGTCAATGCTTTTTTGAAGAGCTTCTGGGCCTGAAAGTTCCGCCATCACTTTTCTCAGACGAGGGTCTAGTTCGAGATCAAAGAGTACCCCACTTTGCTCCGCCAAGCATGTAGGAAGCGAATCAAGCGTGCCGATATCTTGATTGGGTAAAGCTTTTAGAAGTTGCCTGCCAATAGGGGAAGCTGGCTCAACCAGCCATATATCAGCGGCTTCCAGTGGTAGCAAACGGTGCGAAACATTTGGCTTGATGAATAAGTATTTGGAATATGACAGTTTTCCTTTTTCATTAACTTCCACCTCCACAGCAATGCTGGATGCAGCAACTATTTGAATTGCTGCGTGTTGATGCGATGAGTTGTCGCCAGTTTTTCCTCGGTAGTGAATTATAGGTTGACCTATCTCAGCGAAGCCACGCCACCTCGTGTTATTTCTGCTTTTCATGTTACGGCCTAAAGGTCTCCTGTAGGTGATGCTCCTGTTTAGCTGTGGGGTTTTATCAAGTAAACGACTCATCTCCTAACTCATAATCAGAGTGCTTGCCAGAATATAACAAAGCAACCAACTCTAAACTAGCTCGCAAAAATATGGCAACTGATCGAATGCCTGCTAGAACACCAAGTTGTGAATTAGAAGTCTTTTGAAATTTAGTAATCTGAGTTTTAAAATATTTTGCCGATTTAAGTTTCGATTGACGAAGCGTAATACAGCCCAGAGTCCGTCACTGCAAATTAGGGTTATGAGTGCAAGAAACAGAGCTTACCCATTCGTTTTTTTGGTGTTCCCCCAAAGCTACTGTAAACATATGGACACGTTTTCTGTCAACTAGGTTTACGAAAAGTAGTACATTCGCCAAGAGTGCACATCTGATGATAAACTCAACGTCATGCGTAACCTCCGTGAAATGATCGTTCTGTTCTCGACCGTCTGCTATCTAGCAACGTCGTCGATCGCATCAGTTCATGCTTTTCCCATGAGCGATAGTTTGGATGACTCAGATTCAGTCGTTTCGAAGGCTATATTTCTTAACGCCGAGGGTGAGATTGACGCATCAATTGATCAGCAGCCTAAGACAATCATGGCGTGCCATCAAGGCATCAGCGTTTCTTTAGAAAAGATTGAAACTTTTGATCTTTGTAAAATTTTTTGTTCCGCTACTGGGCATGGATTGCTTTTATCAGACGCTATCGTCGTCGCATCGATATTCCGACCGGTATCATATAGTGGCGAAGTTAATACCTTAACCAGCCGACAACTCACGGTCGAACACCAGCCTCCAAAATAGCTTCCTGACACCTATTCGTTTTTCTTAACAATTTGTCAGGAGGGTCCGATGACCACCCCAATTAGTTTGTCGAGTGCGCACCGCGTATTGAGTTCAGTATTTGGTGTTAGCTCAAAAGTTACTTCTCATATGCTTATCCAATGCTGTTTGTGCAGCTTAACTCGTGTTTACCAATTTAGTAAATCGTTGCTAAACGCGTTCGTTTTATTTTCAATTTTAGTATTCAGTCAGTCGTTGCAAGCGCAAAGTTTTGAAGATCTAGAAGAATTGTTATTGACTCACCCTCAATTACAATCGATGAGCTATCAGGCTCAGAGCCACAAGGAGCGCTCAGACGCAGCCATGGGGTTACCAGATCCGGTTGTGTCCTTAGGCGTAAACAATTTCCCCATTTTCGATCCGTCTTTTAGCGAGTTCTTACCAACCAACAAGGCGATTGGATTCACGCAACGATTTCCAAATCGTGCCAGTAGAAAAGCTCGATCGGGGAGTGAACTGGCTAAGGCGAACCTATCCGATGAGATGCGTGAGCAACTATATGCTGCCATGCGTGCAGAATTGATCGCCTTATTGCATGAAGCCAATCGCATCGACAAACAAACGATGCTGGCAATGCAACGCGATGCCAAGTACGACCAACTTATTGAGGTTGTAGAATCCGAAGTCGGCGGTGGTCGTTCACCCGTTTTTCGCTTGGCAGAAATTGAAGCCGAACGTGCTGAAGTAGCGCGAGTATTGCTTGATCTGGAGGCACAGAAGATACAGGTCGATTCTCGATTGATCTACTTGGTTGGTAGAGTTCCTGAAACAAGCCCTCCCGTTCAACGTGTTGAAACTTGGTCTGGTGATGCGATGGATTTTTATGCGAGCAGAGTTGCCGATGCAACACTAAAAATCAGCGACAGCGGTATTGATGAAGCCAAATCAGCGTGGAAACCAGAATGGAGCACACAACTAGTTTACCAACAACGAGAAGCCGGCAGTAACTTCGCAGGAGATGACTGGGTGTCAGCAATGATAACGGTGACTGTGCCTTTTTGGGCAAAGCGCAAACAAGCTCCCAACCTTCGAGCTGCCGAGGCAAATAAAGCCTCAGCAAAAGAGGCACTCAGTAATGCGAGGCGCCAAGCATCGGCGCAGTATGCGTATTCCAATTCAAGTGTTACGGCGGCCAATAAGGCCAAGGCAGTTCTAGAGCAAAAAATAGACGCTATCAGCAATGAAATACTCGCTCAACGGGCAAATTATGAGTCTGGAGCAGGTGACTATGCGCCGATCATTGATGGTGAAATTGCCATATTGAAACTCAGAGCTGAAATCGCGGCTGAAGATGCCCGCGGTGCGGTAGCCGCAGCACAAATAAACGCATTGGTGGTGACACCATGAATATTAAAAACACAGTCAGCGCACTTATTGTTGCGCTATTCGTTAGCGCCTGTAGTGATTCTTCGACGCCTAGCAACACCAATATTGGTTTGGAATCAAACGATCAAGCGGCGCAATATACATGCCCGATGCATCCACACTATATTTCGACTGACCCAGATGGTGCCTGTCCAATATGTGGTATGGATTTGGTGTTAGTAAATAACGATGAGGGAATTCAAATAGAGTCACATCAATCTCATGACACTGACGATACAGATGAGTCAAATGATCAAGTGGCGCAATACACATGCCCGATGCACCCGCACTATATTTCGACTGACCCAGATGGTTCTTGCCCTATTTGTGGGATGAACTTGGTGCCAGTGAAGAACAGTGCTAACGCGGATACAGGTATAAAAACGAACAGTGGCATTACCGTATCATCACCCATGCTTCAAACCATGGGAGTACGTACGTCCAAGGCCGAAGTCATTGAGTTTGGCCGCACCCTCCGAGCGTTTGGCACAGTTGAAGCTGATGAACGTCTGGAAAACGTCAGCGTGTCTCGCCTTGAGGGATGGATAGAAGACCTCAACGTTCGCGCGGAGGGCGACACTGTGGTCGACGGAGACCTGCTGTATCGTATTTACAGTCCAGATTTAATTGCTGCGCAGCGAGATTATGTAGGCGCATTAGGCTCAGGTAATGCGAAACGCATTAAATCAGTCAAACAGCGATTGCTGTCAACCGGTATGCAAGAGCAAGCGTTACAACAACTGACGCAACGCAAAACCGTGATAGACAAAGTGCCCGTATACGCTGAAACCAACGGAGTAGTCTCCGAGCTCAATGTGAGAGACGGTGATTATATTAAGCCAGGAACCGCTATTTTGAGATTGCAGTCTTACAGCAAGGTTTGGGTAATCGCCAGCATTCCAGAAACAGACTTATCG
>CAZOIG010000220.1:0-5964 GCA_964579235.1 uncultured Gammaproteobacteria bacterium | reverse complement strand
AGGGTATTGCGCGACTATGAGCGCCAACAGTTTAATACTGTAGTTGCTGCCGCGATGGAGTTACCCAATATGATCGAGAAAACCGCTTGGGACGAGCTGGGCGATCATTCTGACGCCGTGTTAGCGGAGTCGTTGAGTGCTTTGCTGCGGATGCTGTCGCCGATAACACCACACTTGTGTGAATTCGTTCTTCGTGAAACCGATTCGAATAAGTCTATTGAGTCAACTGGCTGGTTGGTGCTTGATGAGTCCGCTTTAGTACAAGACGAAATCGGCTATGTGGTGCAAGTGAACGGTAAGCTACGAGGCCAGATATCGGTGAGCGCGGATGCGCCTAAGGATGCCATTGAGGCCGCTGCATTAGCGGAAGAAAACGTCCAGCGTTTTACCGAGGGCTTGAATGTCGTAAAAGTAATAGTGGTGCCCAAGAAGCTGGTAAATATAGTGGTCAAGTAAAGCTGCGCAATTATGGCGTTAATTGGGCTTTGTATGCTTGCATAGAATATCCTTACTCTGACTCTAGTATTGCGCGCACTATGCGCTAAAATGGCTGCATTAATTCTAACTATAAGACTGATAAAGGTAGGCAATGGTAAATTCCAACGAAGTTAGCCGTGGTGCTGGCACAGCGACTCATTTTTCTCGCGCAATTCAATTATTGGGCTTGGCGTTTTTGGCGTTCTCATTGAGCTCTTGTGGCTTCCACTTGCGCGGCAATATTCCGCTACCTGAGAGCATTCAAAACCTTCACGTCAAAGCGCCTGAAGGCACCTTCAAGAACACTCTCGAAGACGTGCTTGGCAATGCGGGCGCAGAAATCGCGCCAACAGCTGCGGCGGCTGATGCCTTATTGGTGGTGCGAAGCGCCAACTCTAAACGAGATGTCGGCACATTGGATGAGACTGGTTTGGCCAATAGTTACGACCTCACGTTTACAGTTCGTTACGTGCTGGAAGATGCGGATGGCGAAGTGTTGCGTCAGGTCAGTACGGTCAGAGAGCGTCGTCGTTTTGACTTCGACCCGGCTTTAGTGGTTGAAACCGAGTCTGAAGAAATGGAATTACAGGAAGATATGGAGCGCGAAGTTGCTCTAAAAATTGTTAGACAGCTTTCCAGATTCCAACCTGAGGTAGAGGCTGGTGAAGAAGGCGCTGATGAGCAGCCTGCGGCATCCGAATAAGGTCCTTTAGTTTGGCATGGTCTGAAAACAAGGTATGAGCATACCTGTCGCTCAACTTAGTAATCAGCTTGCAAAGCTTGGCTCTTCCGATGCATCGCCACGTCTGATTTTAATTAACGGCAATGAATTGCTGTTAATCGAAGAAGCTCTGGATGAGCTTCGCCAATCGCTCAAATCGATGGGTTTTGATGAGCGACTCAGTTATCAACTTGATACGGGCTTTGACTGGAGTCTGATCAGCGGTCAGGGGCAAGCGATGTCCTTGTTCGCCGAAAGGCGCGTTCTAGAGTTACGTGTGCCCAAATCATTGGGTGCTCAAGGTGGCAAGCATTTGGTTGAGTATTGCGAAGGCGGCGGTGATGATCTGCTGGTCGTGATAATGCCATTGCTTGATCGCCGCCAAAAGCAGACTAAATGGTATAAAACAGTCGATGCTAAAGCACTCGTTGTTGATGTGTACGATGTTGCCCCCGAGCAGTTCTCGGCCTGGATAAAACAACGTTTGCAAAGCCGCGCGCTGCGAGTGGAAGCCGGAGTTGTTGAGCAGCTGATGTTGATGACTGAAGGAAATCTATTAGCGGCGGCGCAAGAAATAGATAAGCTGCAAGTGCTGGCAAACGACGGCGCCGTGAGTTTAGAGCTGCTGAATGAGTGTTTATCCGATCACGCTCGATACGATGTCTACAACGTTTGTGATGTTTGTTTAGAAGGTGATTTTGAGCGTGCCTCTAGAATGTTGGCGCGGCTGAAATCTGAGGGAATTGAGCCGGTTATTTTATGCTGGGCTTTGGTGAGAGATATACGAACATTAAGCAAGCTCAAATACGCGTTTAGCACGGGTCAAGATCAAAGGTCAGCGTTTCAGGCCAACCAGGTTTGGGCAAAACGGCAAGGTCTCTTTTCGCGCGCGCTGCAGCGTTTTAACGAGCAAGATACGCTCGATTTACTGGGTCAAGCGGCAGCGCTTGATCAAGTGATCAAAGGTCAAAGGTCAGCCGAAAGCGTTGGTTCGCTTTGGTTTCAACTGAATCGAGTCTGCGCCAACTTAACGGGCTTCGAAAAGGCGTACACATCAGGTGGTGGTGCTGTTAACGGCGGCGCCTTTACTAGTCAGCGCGCCGTGATGTTTTAACTGAACTGAGAATTATGCAAAACAACGCACTGAAAACTTCAACTGAATCGATACAAGATATACAGCAGTATATGTCCGATCTTGGGCGCCGCGCACGCGCAGCAGCCAGGCATATGTCTGCTGCGGAATCCAGCTCGAAGAACACAGCATTATTGGGTATTGCCGCCGCCTTACGCTCGCAACAAGCGGATATTCTGCAAGCCAATCAAGTAGACCTAGAGCGCGCAAATGAGCGTGGTTTAGATGCTGCAATGCTCGATCGATTGCGCGTTACAAGGGCAACGGTCGAGGCGATGGCTTTGGGTTGTGAACAAGTGGCCGCCTTGCCTGATCCGATTGGGCAAATAGATAATTTGGCTTACCGGCCAAGTGGTATTCAGATTGGTAAGATGCGAGTTCCTTTGGGAGTCATTGGCATTATTTACGAATCTCGCCCGAATGTGACCGTCGATGCAGCAATTCTTTGTTTAAAGTCTGGCAACGCTACGGTACTTAGGGGTGGGTCCGAATCGTTACACTCCAATCAGGCGATTGCGCAGTGCATTAGTGATGGGCTCGGTTCAGCCGGCCTGCCGAGCGATGCGGTGCAGGTGATCGCTACCAGTGATCGCAGTGCGGTCGGGCAAATGATCACCATGTCTGAGTTCATCGACGTTATAGTGCCGCGTGGTGGCAAAGGCTTAATCGAGCGCATTTCGCGTGACGCCACGGTACCAACTATCAAGCACTTAGACGGTATTTGCCATGTCTACATAGACGAAAAGGCCGACCTAAAGAAAGCGCATGCGATTGCCTTAAACGCGAAAACTCATCGTTACGGTGTGTGTAACGCCATGGAGACCTTACTGGTTCATGCGCAGCTTGCGCCCAAAGTGTTGCCAGATTTGGCTAGCGCTTATTTTGAACGCGGTGTGGAGTTACGCTTATGCGAAGCCAGCGAAAAAATTGTTAAACAGCTCGCTGCTGCTGAGCAGCATGCTGACTTGATTCATTCAGCAACTCCGACCGATTGGGAAACCGAGTATCTTGCGCCCGTTCTTGCCATTAAATTGGTCGATGACGCTGATCAAGCCATGCAACACATTGCTCAGTACAGCTCGCAACATACAGACTGTATTGTTACGGAAGATCATAGTCTTGCTATGCGCTTTCTCAAGTCAGTCGACTCCGCCTCAGTTATGGTTAATGCCTCAACTCGGTTTGCAGACGGTTTTGAGTACGGCTTGGGTGCAGAGATTGGGATCAGTACCGACAAATTGCACGCTCGCGGGCCGGTTGGTTTAGAGGGTTTAACATCGCAAAAATATGTTGTTTTGGGCGACGGTCAGATACGAAAATAGATGAGCACAAAGCTGCGCCTTATTTTTGGAGGAACGTTTAACCCCTTGCATCGTGGTCATACTGCTTGTCTCGAGGCCGTTTCTGATTTGCTCGAGGCGCACAGCGTACATTTTGTTCTGAGCGCGCGTCCTCCACATAAGGACGAGGTGAGTGCCTCTATTCGAGATCGATACGTGATGCTGGAATTGGGTTTGGCAGATTACGCGCACTTTTATGCCGACGATACCGAAATCCGTCGTAGCAGTTTGTCTTACACCAAAGATACGGTTGAGGCCTTTAAAGAGCGTTTTCCCAACTCGCAATTGTGTTTAGTGATCGGTGCAGACAGTTTTTCGCGACTACACACCTGGCACCTGATTGATGAATGGGTTGATGAGATTAACTGGATAGTGCTTGCCAGACCAGGTTACACGACCGAGGCTGCGCCTGAGCTAAACGCGCGCGTGGTACGCTCGCATAACGCGTTAAGGAGCTCAAAAGGTGGAGCGATCTGGATATTTGAAGGTTCAAACTTTGATATTTCCAGCACAGCTATCCGTCAATTAATCGCCTCGGCAGATGATTCGTCGCTTGCTAAGATCAAGTTAAACGACTATCTTGCGCCGCAAGTTCGTGACTACATACAAACAAACACTCTCTACAGTTTATGAAACCACAGGAAATCAAAGACAACGTTATAGAAGCTTTGGAAGACGTAAAGGCACAAGACGTTCGTTGCATTGACATTAAAGATATATCTGATTTTGCCGATTTTATGATCGTGGCGAGCGGAACATCCGACACGCACGTTAAAGCCCTGGCTCGTGAAGCTTCTGATAAGTTACGGCGGCTTGGGGTCAAGCCTCTTAACGAAGATGGCGCCGACGTGGGTGAGTGGGTCTTAGTCGATTTTGGCGATGTAGTACTGCATGTGATGCGCCCCGAAGTAAGAGAGTATTACGATTTAGAAAAACTCTGGGACGAAGACGTGCGTAAGTTAGTGCAAAGTCATCGCGAAACCACTAAAGACTAAGCCGCCTGAGTTGATGAGTCTTACCAGCCCAATTGAGTGATCGTTTACTCGCGGAAGTCTAATCATGCAGATCACTCTCATTGCGGTTGGAACACGTATGCCAAAGTGGGTAGAGACTGGCTTTGACGAGTACGCCAAGCGAATGCCAGCGATCTGCAAATTGTCTCTATTGGAGGTTCCCGCGGGTAAGCGCGGTAAGAATGCCGACATTCCACGAATTCTGCGCGACGAAGCGAACGCTGTCCGTGCCGCAGTAAAGCCACACACTAAAATTATCGCACTGGATCGAAAGGGCAAATCCATCAGCACTTTAGATCTCGCGCAAATGCAGCAAGCTTGGATCGATGACAGCCAGGATGTGGCCATCGTAATAGGCGGTCCTGAGGGCATCGAGCCGAGCTTGATGCAAGAAGCCAACGCGACCTGGTCTTTATCTGCTTTAACGTTTGCGCATCCTCTGGTGCGGGTGATGTTGGCTGAGCAACTTTACCGAGCGTGGAGTATTAATGCCAATTTGCCTTACCACCGTGGTGACTAATAGTGCGCGGATCTGACCTTAAATTGGTGCTGGCATCAGCGTCCCCCCGACGCAAAGACTTATTGAACGCGATGGGTCTAGAGTTTGAAGTTGATGTTGCCGACATCGAGGAGCAGCGCCAAAGTGGCGAGACTCCCGAAGCATATGTTGCGAGATTGGCCTATGAAAAGGCGGCCAAGGTGCGCAGCCGTTACCTAAATGAGATGGGCGAGCAGGCTTTGGTGCTTGCCGCAGACACGATAGTGGTTGATTTTAATAGTCAGCGCAAAGTCTTAGAAAAACCCTTAGACTTTGATGACGCCCTAGCAATGTGGACATCGATGAGTGGTAAGCGCCACTGCGTTATGACTGCGATTTGTTTGAACGCTTGGTCAGGACTTAAGTCGGTGCGAGCCAAAGGCGAATCGGCACGAACTGTCCAAGAATTCGTGCTGAATGGAAAGTCGTTCGCCGCACACACCCAGGTTGTGAGCAGCGAGGTGGAAATGGACGACATTAGTTTTGCAGCCATGCAACGATATTGGGACAGCGGTGAACCCCAAGACAAAGCTGGCGGATATGGTTTACAGGGTCTGGCAAGTGCTTGGGTAAGGTCCACACACGGTAGCCCAAGTGCCATTGTGGGCTTGCCACTTAGAGAAACCAATCAAATGCTAAGTATGTATGGTTGCAACTGGCTCTAGTGCGCCGCTATAAGAGCCGTCAGGAGGTGCGTGAACCCAATGTCCGAATCCCAAAAAAATAGCTCCGGTGAGATCGTT
>CAZOIG010000219.1:0-6296 GCA_964579235.1 uncultured Gammaproteobacteria bacterium | reverse complement strand
AGAGGTACTGAGGTTTTGGTCAACTAAGACATCCAGATCGCAACAATCCGGTTTAGAAGCTCAAGCAACCACCCTAGTCCGTTCCTCAAAAGCATTTACCCTGACACCCCGACAATACCCAGCAAAATGTTGATGTCCACTATCACCTCAATGCGGACCAAAAGTAACCGTGGGTTTCGCCGCTCATGAGTTGCCCTGCGCAACCTATCCAGTTTCTAACATCCACGGAAAATGATTATTGTAAGGCATGATTGTTGCCGAGTTTTTCTTGATATATTCCTCGATAACTTCTACATACTGGGCGTCAACAGCCTCGCGCCCACCATTTTCCCAATATTGCTGCCCTCCTGGTGTCGAGATAGTCTCTGCAATCGACGATGACCAGCTATCTACAGAGCCATCATCTAATAAGCCAAGTCTATGAGTATTCACAACCATTGCGTAGTGGCTTAAAAAACGTAAAAAGTAACAGTGAAACTCCCACTTATCTTCATAATTTAAATTGTCGAAGCTTCTTAAACCGCGCCCAATAGTTGCCATATCAAAGTCAGCAAGGAAAGAATTACTCAGAGTGGATCTTAAACTTTCGACTTTGGCTATTCGGTTACTGTGGCGAATTTGATACCCCGCATACGTAAGAGAAATGAATATCGCAATTCCGCCAGCGATTTCGGCAATATTTGCCGCTGTACTCATATCCATTATTGTCTATCTCTTTGTTGTAGTTGATGCAGAAGGATAGACCCATGTCTGCCATTAGGCGAAAGTGGACTCCAGGGCGGGTTTCAGATGTTAGAGGTGAGAACTTCCGCTTTCACCTCATTCGAGTCCTTCCGCGAGGATTAGCACTACATACGGATACGCCTCTACTGTGCCTAAAGTAGCCACATGGGCTATCCTCAATCGACGTTGAAATAAGAATGAAAGGCTATGAAATGAATACCGATGTACTTACAAAATGGACAGCGATTTTCACCAACTTGGCGGTGGTTATAGGCCTCGTCTTCGTCGGATTAGAATTTAGAGACAACACTAGAGCGATAGAGGCGGAGAGGATCGACGGCTTAGTACAGGGGTCGGCAACAGTGGAGTCATTAACAGTTGAGAACGCGGATTTAGCGGAGATAATATATCGAACCACTGCGAATCCAAAATCGCTATCCGGTAGTGATTTGGACAGAGCACAGCACTGGTTGATGATGCATTATGGACAATTTCAGCGCACTACACTCGCCCACCAGGCTGGCCTGATACCAGATGATGTATATGAGCTACAGAAGACTGGTCTTGGTTTTATCTTTTCATCAGATATAGGGCTCGAGCTTATTGCGCTAATGAGTGCGAGCAATTTGGCAGATAACTCCTGGGAGGTGATAAGCGAATCAGCGAAATTTGCCAGGGCTTACTGCCTAAATCCGAAAAATTCATGTGTTGCTCGTTACGAAGCAATACGCGGAGATAAGGGCTGATGAGAATGGGGGCAGACATTTCCTTCAGATTTGGACTGTCTGGCGTGGTCAAAAGGTGCTGGATACATTTCCGCTTCTAGGCGAAAGCGGACTTTAGAGGGCCTGATTCGGCCCCGAGTCGGCTAGTGTCCGCCTTCACCTCAATCCGACCATGCCTATAGACGCCAATGTTCGTGTCAGCTAAGTTTAAAAGCCCTAATTAGGAGAAATTGCTATGACTCTAGTTACAATCTTGCTCGCCGTGATTATCGTTATTCAAGTTGGTCAGGGCTGGGTTGAGAGTCATGAGAAGGATTTGCAGGATAAGCGGCATCAAGTCATCTATGAGTTGCTTTCTGACATCAACAACAAGCTGTAACTCGAATGATGTCCGCCCCTAGGCGAAAGCGGACATGGTGATCATACTTTTGCATTGCCCAAAACAGAAAAGCCCGCTATGAAGCGGGCTATCAGAGGTGTAGGTTTACAACTACTCGGGCAGGTTATCAATCACTCGCATTGCTGAAGCAATAAGCAGATCTGCCTCGGCGTCTGTTAGCTTTCCACCGCGCTGGGCCTCAACGCTATGGATGAACGCATACAGCTTATTGAATGCCGCTCCATCGTTCTTCGTATTGGTATCTTCCAATGCAGAAAATGCGGACTCAAGCTTTGAGTCATAGGCGTTTGCTATTCCGTTTGCCAGATTTATCTGCGCTGTTGTTTCAATAAGATCGTTAACTCGTTCAGAGGGAGTCTGTGGCACATAGTCTTCAATGCAGCCAGCGACTGAATTTGCGTTGCCGCCGTAGAGCTTCCCTTCTACTTTTGGGTCGAGGTCCAGTCCGTTGGGACACCCACCACGACAGCTTGGTGCTTCGTCACCGATCTGCAAAACGCCCTGCGCTCCCGATAAAACCAACGGTGCAACAGCGCCGCAGTTGCCGAGCTTCGCATTCAAGACGATTCTTACCCGGCTATCGGTGTTCAGGTTTCTCAACCCGTCGATACTGGTGAGAGCGTTATTGTTTTTAACTTCGATTAGTCCAGTACTCTCGGATATATTTTGCAGCCCCTCTAGATTAGTGAGTGCGTTATTCTCCCTAATACTAAATAGGCCCCCTAAAGACGTTAACGCGCTCAACCCACCAATATCCGTAAGTACATCGTTTCGGTAAATATAACCTCCTTCAGCCACATGGGTAAGGTTTCTTAGTCCATCGAGATTTGTTAGCGAGTGGTTGTTCCTGATATCAAGATAATTAGTACCGGGGTCTCCGTCCGGAACAAACTCCGCAATTCTTACCAACCCGGAAAGACCATCAACGTTAGTAATTGCCGTACCACTAATAGAAACCCTTCCAGCTTCTGTAAGATTTGACAGACCGTCAATGTTGGTAATCCCAGAGCCACTGATAATTAAAAATCCTTGTAGACTTGTAAGGCTCGACAGGCCATCGAGTCTGCTAAGATGAGGGTTATCCTGAATTTCAATCTGACCCATGCTTCCCAGGTTCGACAGAGCATCGATGTTGGTAAGTCCCGTGTTGGCAAATCGAATGGATCCCAAGCGTGTGAGATTCGACAGGCTATCAATGTTTGTAAGGAGCGGCGCTAATTGGATTTCTAAAAACTCTACGCTTGTGAGATTTGATAGGCCATCGATATTCTCAAGGAGTGGCACATTGCGAAGGCCTAAAAATCTCGCGCTAGTCAGGCTCGACAGACCGTCAAGGTTGGTAATCCCAGGGCCACTGATAATTAAATATCCTTGTATGCTTGTAAGGCTCGACAGAGCGTCAATGTTGGTTAGATTTGGCGAGTTTATTACAAGTTGGTTTGCGGTGGTAAGGCTCGACAGAGCATCTAGGTTTGTAACTTCTTCCCCTTCAACGCGTAGAAGCCCCGCTATCACGGTACATCCATCACCTACGATGTCTTGATAGTAGGTTATTTGTCCCTCTTCACCGCAAACTATTTCCTCAGCACTAACCAGTGTCGATGACATACCAGCAAGAAGCGCTGCTCCAGCAATCAAAGCTCTCATGAATCCATTCCTCTTCCCAATGTATCGAACAACGCACTACGCGAAAGGCGTGTGCTTTTAGCTTTGCGAGGATTTTAGCGCCTACCCGTAACCCACATAAGTAGACAAAGGCCTGTATCGACTACAGACTAAAGTCTGTATCGTGAATCGCGACTAAAGCCTCTACCCCAACCTAGCTTTAACTACATAACGTTCAATTTTTTTCAATGATTACGTTGTAGCTTTCTGGATCAAACCGTATGTTGGTGACTTGATAAATCCAGAGCCCAATATGCCGAACACAACGAGCACCCCCAATAACCCAGGTGATGCAATTCGAATAGAGCAGATAAAAACGCTCTACGAGTCCATTGCTTCACTAGTGTTAATCAACCTTGTTGTCAGCATCGCATTGGTTTACGTATTTTGGGATGTGGTAGCCCATAGCTGGCTTTTAGCATGGTTGGCCACAATGATTGCCATGCTCAGCGTACGAGTTGCTATCTACCTTTCGTTCAAACAAAGCTTTGACGAAAGCAAACTGAAGCGTTACCAAACGTTCCTGATATTAGGCAGCGCCTCTGCCGGGATCATCTGGGGTGCTGGTGGCCTGATAATGTTTATTCCCGGCCAGCTGGAATACGAATTGCTGATTCTACTGAGCCTGCTCGCCATGGCAGCGGGGTCGGCGTTCTCACTTAGCATCTACCTGCCTGCCTACTTTGCTTTTGTACCACTGATGCTGGCGCCTATTACCCTGCGCTTATTGTTCACAGGTGACACCATTCACACGGCGCTGGCGAGCGTGACGATTATCTTTTTGATTGCCCAGACCGCTTTCAACATGAAGATCAATCGAGGCCTAAGCAGCGCCATGGAGCTGCGATTCGAGAATCTGGACCTTATTGAACAGCTCAAGGAGCAGAAGGCTGATGCAGAACAGGCTAATAGTGCGAAATCGCGTTTTCTGGCAGCCGCCAGTCACGACTTACGCCAACCTCTCTATGCGCTAACGTTGTTTGTATCGGCACTCGAAGAACGGATTACTTCGCCAGAAGACCGTAAGATCACTCACCAGATCAAACGCGCTGCCGACTCGTTGCAGAGTCTTTTCGAAGCCTTGCTCGATATATCAAAACTCGATGCCGGTACCGTTGATATTCAAAAGACCGATTTTTGGCTGGAGGATATGCTAGCCAGATTAGAAGATGAGTTTGATCCACAGGCTACTCAGGGCGGAATCATTATTCATTGGCCGAAGGTGCCCCCTGCAGTGCACAGTGAACCCGCCTTATTAGAGCAAATATTGCGCAATTTTCTCGCCAATGCTATTCGCTACACCGAAGCTGGCGAAATCAGTGTGACCTGCGGGCCATACACTGACAGCATAAAGATAAGTGTCAGCGATACCGGAATTGGCATTCCCGGTGAAGACCAAACCGCCATATTTGAGGAGTTTTATCAGCTGGGAAACCCTGAAAGAGATCGACAGAAAGGTCTGGGGCTTGGTCTCTCGATCGTTCAACGTGCGGCAGAGTTGTTGGATCACAAAATCGAGGTGGTTTCAAAGCCCGGCCAGGGCTCAACCTTTTCCGTTACGGTCGATACCGCCGTTGAACCCGAACTGATATCAAGCAACGTCAATCCGATTGACCACGAAGCAATGATAACGACTCAGCCACTCATCGTTGTCATAGATGATGAAGAGAATATTCGCGACGGTATGCGGCAGTTGCTAGGGGCCTGGGGTTGCGAGGTAGTAGTAAGCGCAGACGCACAAGACACCATTGCACAACTGAATGCGGGCCATCGCAAACCCGATGGGATTATCAGCGATTATCGGCTACGTCATTCGCAAACTGGGCTGGAAGCGATCAAGGCTATCAACGGCCTCTACGACTCGGCTATCCC
Source organism: uncultured Gammaproteobacteria bacterium (assembly GCA_964579235.1). Lineage (GTDB taxonomy): Bacteria > Pseudomonadota > Gammaproteobacteria > Arenicellales > Arenicellaceae > Arenicella. The sequence goes on along the minus strand of CAZOIG010000219.1, from coordinate 911 downwards.
TGCCCTCATTGTTACCGGAGATACAGAAAAGCAGTTGCTTATTGAACTGAAGACGAGCGGACATCAAGTACTACATAAGCCCGTTGCACCCGCCAAACTCAGGGCTTTCTTGCGCAGTTTGCCGATCAGCCACGAAATATAACCCGCTATACTAACGCCTGGCCGGCGAGAGCGGCCTGAGTGCGGTTCTTTACGTTCAGGGCTTTAAAGATAGCCGTCACGTGCATTTTGATGGTCGCCTCGGCAATTCCGAGTTTTCCCGCTATCTGCTTATTAGAGTCGCCACCCACCAACAAGGCCAGAACTTCCAACTGCCGGCCGGTTATCGCTACTTCGCTGTTCGCATTCACGGTCACTTCGGAAAGCGTGGCAATTGGCGGCGTATAGAGGCCGCCTGCCAGCATTAGCTGCACGGCGCCCAGAAGTAATTTACTGGGAGTATTCTTATGAATATAACCAACCGCAGATGTCGCCATAACCTTATCCACATCTTCCTGCCTTGCAGACGCCGACAGCACCGCCACCGGGACAGTTGAATACTCTTTGCTCATCGCCTCAAGAACAGAGAAGCCATCTTCTCCAGGAATATTGAGATCGAGAAGCATAAAGTCCAGATCGGGGTGTTTGGATAGCGCTTCGAATGCGGAAACTGAATCAACAGCCTCAATCACGAGGACGTCGTCAGCCAGAGAGCCTAGCAGCAGTGATAGGCCGTCGCGAAACAGGGCGTGATCGTCAACAATCAGAATTTTCATGTCAGACAGTTTAACGGCACACTCAAGCTTCACGATAGAAGTTAATGTAATTTAGGGATTTTAATGTGCAGCGATTCGCTAGAGCATTCTCACTCAACTGTGTTCAGAGACGTCCACTCATGGTTCAGAGTCGATAACCTGCCCTACTCTCTTGGT
>CAZOIG010000218.1:0-12171 GCA_964579235.1 uncultured Gammaproteobacteria bacterium | reverse complement strand
CGATTCGGTATACGAGGGTTTAGAGGCCTTACAAGCAGAAGACGTCGCTGAAGCGGTACGTTGGGTGGTGAGCTTACCTCGGCGAGTTAATATTAACCGACTCGAGTTAATGGCTATATCTCAAAGTGCCGGTGGGTTCGCTTTTAAAGCCATTGAAGATTAACCATGCGGCCTGTCAGCCCCAAAAAGTTATTACACAGCAAGTGGACTGCGGTGAAGCCAACCAATAAGGAAAAACACTTTATGGTGGTTGAGGTGGAATACGCTGAAGACCAAAGTGTGGAATCTTGTTTGATTGAGGCGGTTTATTCCAAGCGCCAGCGTTTGATAGATTGGACAGATCTAAAAAATGCCACACTATGGCGCCAGGGTTGGGTCTAAGCGAAGCAATGCTTCAGATCGCTAATTGTCTTTATTTGATTTGATCAACAGGTAAACGACGTAAACCGGCACCGCAAAGACAAAAAGGAACACCGCGATTCTTAATAAGTTGTCTAGATCCATAATTAGATTATTCGCGCGATATCGCGAATCAGTTATCCGCCGTCAGGGCTTGGATTTCTTTTCTAAACTTGAAGTAAACATCATAGACGGTCGTGGTTGTGTCATCACTCACAACAAAGAATGGCGCTTTGCTGACTTGATGCTGATTTGCCAACTGCATTCCCAAAGAGTCTGGGTCGCGCTCGTCGGCGATCGCTATTTGGTCGATTAGATCGAGCAGGCCGTCTTGCTCTAGGCGGTCGCTGACTTCCTTACACTTTTTGCAAGGAGAGCCGTCCGCCAAAATCTTTTTTACAAAGGTAATGTGTGCCATCTTGATCGATCTTTAGTGGGTGACTCGGCGTCTGGCAAATATAAGCCGACCATCGTCGCTTGAGGGTTGGTACACATCGCTAAAGTCCTCAAAAGCCGACAAACAGGCCTCAAGGTTTTGGCCCTCCGCCATTTCAAACGCGTCAAAGCCAACGCGTTGTAAGAAGCCGAGGTTGTCATGTTTCACATCGCCTGTTGCGCGAATTTCGCCAGCATAGTTCAACTGAGTGCGCAGCGCATAAGCGTGCGAGTAGGAGCGGCCATCAACACTGGTTTCAAAGGGTAAAACCACCGATTCGATAAGGTTTAAATCGTCGGCAAGCTCCTTAGGGCTTTGATCAGCTGCGATCTGAACAGATACTTTTTTGTTAGTGTCCAAGATAGCGGTTTTGTACTCCAACCAAAACTCAAGGGGAACGCTAACGTGATCAGTTAGGTCTGCCACAGACTCTGGTTCTGCCAAATGTTTGACTGTGTTATCGAGCACTTCGCCTTTTATAATTACGGCTGACCGATGAATGTCTTCACTAATTCGGTCGGCCGCAGCTTTAGGTCTTGCCTTTAAATTCTTGCTTGCAATATTAGTGGCCATTTACGCCTCCTCTTGATAGACACGCGTTTTGAATGGCTCTACGCCAACCCGTCTAAACGTTTGAATAAAGGACTCATCGCTGTCTCGAATCTCGGTATACACGCTGAGGATGTCTTCGACCGCATAGCTCACATCAGCTTTGGCTATGGCTGGACCAAGGCGCTCGCCGAGCGCGGCGCGGTTGCTGGCATCGCCTCCAAGAGTAAGTTGAAACCACTCTTCGCCTTTCTTATCTACTCCAAGAATACCAATGTGACCAACATGATGGTGCCCACAAGCATTCATACAGCCCGACATTTTGAGTTTTACTTCGCCCACATCGTAGAGCATGTCGTAATCATCGAAACGCTCATTAATTTGCTTTGCAATACCGATAGAGGTTGTATTGGCAAGTGAACAGAAATCAGAGCCCGGACAACAAATCATATCGTTGAGCGACCCTATGTTAGCCGTAGCCAAGTTTTGCGCATCAAGAGCTTTCCATACCTCGAGCAAATCTTGGTTACGTACATCGGCCAGAACTAGATTCTGCTCATGTGTGACACGGATTTCGCCAAACGAATATTGCTCGGCTATATCGGCTAAGGCATCCATTTGCTCGTCAGTAGCATCGCCTGGCGCGACGCCGTGTTCTTTCAATGAAACATTGACGATACGATAGCCGGTTTGTTTATGTTCAGCCGTATTGTGGTCGTACCAGTTCTTGAAACGAGTATCCAATGATCGCCATTGGTCGATGCGTTGGTCTGATGCTTCCAGCTCGGCGTAGTCAGGGCTTGGGAAAAACCCGTTCATGTACTCAAAGTCTTCGTCAACCAGAGTCAGTTCGCCGTTACGCATCGGCTCCCATTCCGCTTCTACCTCTTCGCGAAAGGCGTCAATACCCATCGCATTAACCAAGATTTTGATACGGGCTTTATATTTATTGTCGCGCCGACCATGGAGATTGTAGACGCGCAAGATTGCTTCGCAATAAGACAAGATATGTTCACGTGGTAGAAAGTCTTTGATAACTTTTCCCACCACCGGTGTTCTACCTAGACCCCCACCTACATACACTCTAAACCCTATCTGGCCGTCTTGCTCAATCACTTCCAAGCCGATGTCGTGAAACTGTACAGCGGCGCGGTCAGTGGTTGCGCCGGTAACCGCAATCTTAAATTTGCGTGGCAACCAATAAAATTCTGGGTGCAGAGTAGACCACTGACGAATTATTTCGCAATAAGGACGTGGATCAACAATCTCATCCGGTGCGACACCTGCGTACTGGTCAGACGATATATTGCGGATGCAATTACCACTGGTTTGCATCGCGTGCATTTCTACCTTTGACAGGTCTTCTAAGATGTCTGGTACTGATTCGAGCTCGGGCCAGTTGTACTGAATATTTTGTCGAGTCGTGAAATGACCGTAGCCGCGATCATATTTTCTGGCTACATGGGCCAAGGTACGCATCTGCTCAGAATTCAGTAAGCCGTAAGGGATAGACACCCGCAGCATGTGAGCATGGACCTGCATATATAGGCCGTTGCGTAGACGCAAATCTCGAAAGTCATCGGCGGCTAGATCTCCGGCTAGATGTCGTTCAACCTGGTCACGAAACTGCTCGACGCGCTCGCTAACAATGGTTTTGTCTACAGAATCGTATTGGTACATAGGTGACTCAAGGTTTTAGGAATTGGGGCAAATATTTTTCCCGACAAAGTAATACGGCATGATTACTTTCAGACGAGTTACACGACGCGCAATTGTACTTAATTATGCTGAAATATAGGTACATGGCTTTAAAACTAAAAGTAATAAGAATTTATATTTATATAATTGCAAGCGCTTTTAGGCGGAAGCAGAGTGCGATACGTAAGCCACTTGGCTAATCCTCGGTTATAGTGCTCGCCTAACTGCTATTCACTCAAACGAGTAAAACATTCTTGTAGAGGCCCTATATTGACTTCCCAGTCTTCCGATCATTCTAGAGCGTTAAACATAGAGTTCTCGCCAAAACCTCGCCTGGACTACCCGTTTGAGTTCAAATGGAGTCCGGTTGAAGGAGAACCGTTTGAAGTTGCGCCCGGCGTTTTCTGGTTGCGCATGCCTTTACCGATTAGCTTAGACCACATCAATTTATGGTTGCTTAAAGATGGAGAGGGTTGGTCACTGGTTGACTGCGGTCTGGATTCGCCGATTTGCAAAGAGGTATGGGAGAAAGTATTCAACGAATTCATTGACCCTAGCTTGGTGAAGCAAATATTTGTGACCCATTTTCACCCAGATCACATAGGGCTTGCTGCGTGGTTGGCCGAGCGCTGCAATGTCAAAGTTCGAATCAGTGTTGGAGAGTACAAATTGTATCGATCCATCTTGAATCGCGATTTGGTCGAACTCGAAGAACAGGCAAAGAGCTATTTATCTGAGCTGAATTTTCCTGAGTCTTTTCATGACCGCTTCATAAGCTTTTTTAAAGCGGATGAGAAACCAGCGAATCAACGTGTCCGCAAAGAAATTGTTGAATTTATGCGCGAAGGCGATGAGTTTGTAGTCGGTGAGAGCAGTTGGCGGATTGTGTGTGGCAACGGTCACTCGCCGGAGCATTGTTGTCTGTATAGCGAGGACTTAGGTGTTCTGATCTCAGGAGATCAAGCTATCCCCCGAATTTCCTCTAATGTTAGCGTTTACCTGGCGAACCGTCACGATGACCCGCTCGGAGACTGGATTTCGTCGTGTAAAAAACTGCGTGACACCATTCCAGCGGACACCCTAGTTTTGCCTTCTCACCAAGAGCCTTTCAAAGGCTTACAAGCCCGTATGCAACAACTACTAAATGACCATGAGGCGCAGTTGAACCGTTTACGCATTGCGCTCAAAGATCAGCCAATGACGATAGATCGTTTGCGTAAGGTGATGTTCAACCGCGAGTTAAGTTCAGTAGATATGGTGCTGGCAACAGGTGAAACTCAAGCGCACATGAATTACTTATTGCACCGCAGTGAAGTTATCAAGCAGCTTGATTCCAACGGCGCGGCAGTCTACCGACTTGCGCCGGATCAGGCACAATAGACCTAATCCCTAGAGGCTTAAGGATGAATCTTAATAAAATCGACTATATTGAGTTTGCGACACTTAACATTGACGCAAGCAAACGTTTCTTCGAGACCGTGTTTGGATGGGGGTTTGTAGATTACGGGCCAGAATACACGGCTTTCTCCGATCAAGGCTTAGACGGTGGTTTTTACTTGTCTGAGCAAGTCGCGAACAGCGAGCACGGTGCACCGCTAACCGTGTTCTACACGGATCAACTGGAGTCATTTGAACAAAAAGTAACGGCCGCTGGAGGCATAGTTACCAAGCCAATTTTCGATTTCCCCGGTGGCAGGCGTTTTCAGTTCCGAGAGCCAGGTGGCAATGAATTAGCGATTTGGAGTGAATAAGGCTAATTAGCCAAATTTGAATCAAGATTCAACTTTTCGCCGTATCGTCTGGAAATCTTCACTCGACCTTCTTATAATGCGCAGCGCTTGAGGAGCGTTGCAATGACATCCTCTGTCATCAGGCTCAAGCGGAAGTAATCAATTTGCAACGACGCTCATTTTTCGTTAACCCTTAACTCTAGGAGATGAAAGATGAGTGCTAATCCATCTATTCCAGAATTTACTGATTACTACGTACGCGACATCGGCTTGGCTGATTTCGGCCGCAAAGAAATTGCGATTGCTGAAACTGAAATGCCAGGTCTTATTTCGATTCGTGAAGAGTACCGTGCTGCGCAACCGCTAAAGGGCGCTAAAATCACGGGCTCGTTGCACATGACTATCCAAACAGCGGTTTTGATTGAAACCTTGGTTGCTTTAGGCGCTGAAGTTCGTTGGGCTTCGTGTAACATTTACTCAACTCAAGACCATGCTGCTGCGGCCATCGCGGCGCAAAACATCCCAGTCTTCGCTTTCAAAGGCGAAACATTGGAAGAGTATTGGGACTTTACTCACCGCATCATGGATTGGCCAGGCGACCAAGGCCCTAACATGATCCTAGATGACGGTGGCGACGCTACCATGTTGTTGATCTTGGGTTCAAAAGCGGAACAAGACTTGTCGGTACTTGATAACCCTGGAAGCGAAGAAGAGACTTGCCTATTCGCAGCGATCAAGAAGACTCTAGTAGAAGATGGTACTTGGTACTCTCGTCGCTTAGCGGGTGTTCAAGGTGTTACCGAAGAAACCACTACAGGCGTAGCACGTTTGTATCAAATGGTTAAAAACGGCGATCTACCTTTCCCAGCAATTAACGTAAACGACTCTGTTACAAAGTCTAAGTTCGATAACTTGTATGGCTGCCGGGAGTCTTTAGTTGATTCAATTAAGCGTGCTACCGACGTAATGATTGCTGGTAAAACCGCTGTTGTGTGTGGTTTTGGCGACGTTGGCAAAGGTTCAGCGGCTTCTCTACGTGGTTTAGGCGCGATTGTAAAAGTAACTGAAATCGACCCAATTTGTGCCTTACAAGCAGCGATGGAAGGCTATGAAGTGGTGACTTTGGAAGACGCGGTGGAAACCGCCGACATCTTCGTAACAACAACTGGTAACTTCAATATTATTCGCAGAGAGCATATGGCTGCGATGAAGGACCAGGCTATTGTTTGTAACATTGGTCACTTTGATAACGAAATCGACGTTGCTAGCTTACAAGATTGCGAGTGGGAGAACATTAAGGATCAAGTAGATCACGTTATCTTCCCTGACGGAAAACGCATCATCTTGTTAGCGCAAGGCCGATTGGTAAATCTTGGTTGCGCAACTGGACACCCAAGCTTTGTAATGTCTAACTCGTTTACTAACCAAACTTTGGCGCAAATCGAGTTGTTCACTAAAGCTGACCAGTACGACAACGATGTTTACATCTTGCCGAAGCATTTGGACGAGAAAGTAGCTCGTTTGCACCTTGAGAAAATCGGCGTGAAGCTGACTACTTTAACTCAAGAGCAAGCTGACTACATTAACGTTCCAGTAGAAGGTCCTTACAAGCAAGAGCACTACCGCTACTAAGCTTGAGCATTGACCATCAATTAGCATTATCTTGATGGTGTACTGCTGAAACAGGGCTCAGCGTTGATGCGCTGGGCCCTTTTTTGTGTCGCACCTCAAGCCTAGTTTTAAACTGAATAAACATGAACAATTTGAATTTAAGCTTCGAGTTCTTCCCTCCGCGCGTCGGGTCAGGCACCGAAGCATTGATTAATACCTACCAACGTCTTAAGGCTTTCTCTCCTGACTATGTGTCAGTGACATTTGGGGCTGGTGGCAGCACTCAGTTTGGCACGCTCGAGGCCGTTACTGATTTATGCAAAGTTGGCGCAACTGTGGCGCCACACTTAACCTGCATTGGTACCTCTAAAGACTTCGTACGAGAAATAATGGCCGATTATCTCGCTCTGGGTATCAATCGTGTTGTTGCCTTACGCGGAGACTACCCTTCGGGCATGATGAATGACGGTGAGTTTGACTACGCAGTAGACCTCGTCAAATTTTTGCGTGATGAGTATGGCGAAGAGTTGAATATTGAAGTGGCGGCTTACCCTGAATTTCACCCAGAGGCAAACAGTGCCTCGCAGGACATTCAGCACTTGAAGGCCAAGCTAGACGCTGGTGCAAACGCTGCAATTACGCAATACTTTTTCAACGCCGACAGTTATTTCGCCTTCATGGATGACCTAAACAGGGCCGGCGTAAACCACCCTGTTGTGCCAGGGATTATGCCAATCGACAATGTCGCCAGTTTAAAGCGCTTCTCCGCGGATTGCGGCGCCGAGATACCGCGCTGGATTTTGAGCCGCTTAGAAGATTACGCCGATGACCCAGAGTCACTTCGCTCATTTGGTTTGGATGTAGTGAGTCACCTTTGCCTTGATCTAGTTGAAAATGGAGTTCAAGGTCTGCACTTTTATACGCTTAACAAAGCCGATTTGGTTGAACGCATTTGCAAAAATATTGGCGTCACAAACAATTGAACAAACAATCTTTGTTACACTTCGTAGACTCAAAAGCCTCTAATTGGTTCTATTTAATATGCTCAATAAACGATTTCTTGCACCGCTTGTCTTGCTGGCACTGTTACCGCTACAAGCGTTTGCCGATTCATCTGAACTCAAAATTGAGCAGTCTGCTCAACAGCTCTGTGAACGCGTAAAATATTGCGCACTTGAGAATGTATCCATTAATCAAATGGATGACACAAGCAGACTAATGCTCAACACATTTTTGGATGGTCTCTGCAAGGAAAGAGCGACTCCCATTCTCTCCTCTTTGAAGAGCTCAAAACACGCCGAGGGCGCGCAAGAGTGTGTTGAAGACGTACTAGAACTGGAGTGTTCAGAGCTGCTCAACGAGCAAGCCAAAAACATCGAGTCGTGCGAATCGGTAAAGAAGTGGGCCGAAGAAAACGAGAATGTGTCGATTGAACTATTCGATGACGAATCTGCTGAGTAGACTGCTAGCATGAGTATGAGCAATAGTTTGGTCGATTTTATGAATTGCGAACGGCTCGATGTCGATCTGTATCGCGGTCAAAGTAAAGACCTAAATACAGGTCAGGTTTATGGCGGACAAGTTTTAGGTCAGGCTATTAAGGCCGCACAACAAACCTTAGATGATGAGCGGCACATTCATTCTGCGCACGCGTATTTTTTACTGAAAGGCGATGTCAACGCACCGATTATCTACGAAGTTGACCGCAGCCTAGATGGCGGAAGTTTTTCGTCTAGACGTGTGGTTGCAAAACAGCACGGTCGGCAAATTCTGGTTCTATCGGCATCGTTTCAAAAGCAAGAGCAAGGCTTAGAGTTTTACAAAGCCACAGAACCTCCGGTTGATGTGCTCGAAAAGGCCATTGCTGAAGACCGTTTGTCGAAAAAGACATTTCAAGCAGACTTTTTGGATGTCTACTACCTCAGCGATGACGAAGTGACCAATCCTGAAGCTTTGCAGTTTTGGGTTAAGTCAAAGACTCCACTGCCGGATAATACTGACGACCATAATTCGGTACTCGCGTATATCTCAGATATGGGTCTACTGCACTCGACCTTAAAGCCACATGACCTGCACGCTGAGTCGCCTTCTGAGCAACGTGACAAGCTAATTATGGCGTCGATCGATCATGCGATCTGGTTTCATCGACCGTTTCGCGCTGATGAGTGGTTCTTTGTAGACTGCTACGCACAGTCCACCGGCAATGGTCGTGGCTTTAGTCGTGGGTATTTGTACACCCGTGAAGGTACCTTGTTTGCCAGCACTGCTCAGGAAGGCTTGCTGCGCGTGCGCAGAAAAAAAATAGGCCAGAATAGTCTTTCTCTCAATGAGCGCTCGCCGTTTTGATCGCCCCGCGTACGAAGTTCAATACGCCGAATCGACTTTCCCCTGTTTGCTGGCTTGCGAACACGCCAGCAACTATATACCTGCTGACTATCAAGGCTTAGGTCTAAGCCGCTCAAGCTTGGAAGAACACATAGCTTGGGATATAGGCGCGCATGAGCTTTTGGGCAAACTGGCCGAGGCGCTTACGTGTACCACGGTTGCCAGCAATTACTCGCGCTTGCTTGTAGATTGTAATAGACCATTAGACGTCGATTCCTTGATGCCAGCGATTAGCGAGGCAACGCGTGTGTTGGGCAATGAAAACTTAAGCCGCCAAGAAATCGATTTGCGCATTGAGCATATTTACCAACCGTTCCACGCAGAGCTCAAGCGACAGGTACTCAGACTTAAAACGTACCACCCAGTTCTTCCCGTAATTGGTATCCATAGTTTTACTCCAGTCTATCTTGGTGAGGCACGACCCTGGGAGTTCAGCCTGATGTGGACTAAGCGGACCCCATTTATTGATGCCTTAATCAAATATTTTGAAGAACATGAGATGGGTGACTTGATCGGCTTTAATGAACCCTACTCGGCCTCCACCATTTGCGCGTACACCACAGGGCACTATGCAGAGCACTATGGCTTACCGACAGCAATCTTTGAGGTCAGACAAGACTTACTCACGGACTCGACCAGCGTTGAACACTGGACCCACGTCATCAAAACTGCTTTATTAGACGTTATGCGGAGTACGCAGCTGATCAGTTAGCAATCAGTCATAACAACTCAAGGAATACGTAGTGAGGTAAGCCAATGGTTAATGAGCCAACATTTACGATGGGAATCGAAGAGGAGTACTGGCTGGTTTATCAATCTAGCGGCGATCTAATCGAAAAGCACCCAGACGGCTTAATGCAGTCAATGATCGAAGTTTTGGGTGAATAGGTGACAAAAGAGTTTCATGGCTCGCAGATAGAAGTTGGCACCAAAATTTGCAACAGCTCCGCTCAGGCACTAGAAGAGCTTATCAATCTGCGAAGCAGTATCGCTGACGTTGCCAAACAGTATGATCTGGCAATCATCGCATCATCCACACACCCAAGTGCAGAGTGGGATCAACAGACGCATTCAGATGGTGATCACTACGAATCTCTGGTGGAAGACTTTCAGCAGGTTATTCTGCGCCTTCTTATTTGCGGTATGCATGTGCATGTAGGTATCGAAGATCGTAACCTGCGCATCGACTTGTTGAATCAAATGACATACTTCCTGCCCCACCTTCTGGCAATCAGCACTTCTTCGCCGTTTTGGCGCGGCAAGAACATGGGCCTGCAAAGCTATCGATTAAGTCTGTTCGACAACTTGCCCAGAAGCGGAATGCCAGAACGATTTGACAGTTACGCGGAGTACGAGCGCTTTGTCGATACTCTTCTAACCTCAAACGCCATTGATAACCCAGCAAAAATTTGGTGGGACTTGCGGCCCTCGGTTAAGTGGCCGACCCTTGAAATGCGAGTTACAGATATTTGCACCAATGTGAAGGATGCAATCTGCATTGCCAGTATTACGCGTTGTTTGTTTCGAGCTCTCTATCGGCTGCGTTGTCAGAATTTGAGCTGGCGCAAATACCCCAACACTCTTTTGAATCAAAACCGTTGGATGGCCCAGCGCTATGGAACAACACATGGCCTTATTGATATTGGTCGAGGAGAAACGCGGTCGTATAAAGAGTTGATTGAAGAAATGGTCACGCTGATTGAGCCAGACATTGAACACTTTGCTTGCCAAGATGAAGTGTCCAGAGTTTTTGCGATTATCGAGAATGGTACCAGCGCGCAAAAACAAACTAGGACTTACGATGAAGCAATTCGGTCTGGCGATGATTCGATCGCGGCACTTAATAAAGTGAAGCAGTTTTTAATGACTGAAACTTTACGCGTCTAGATGAAAGCCAGAAACGTTTGCCTTTAACCAAGCAAATTTGTGTGTGAGCCGAGGCTTGAAGTCATCACCAAACTTGTGTAAGTGCCAGAGTATGTCGCCCCACAATAGTGCCGCACAGGCGTCGCGCAAATCTTTGTTGCTATACGGCGTATCGTCGAAGTAGGCATCGAGAAAAGCCGTACATTTGGCTTGGCTGAGGTTTAAATAAAATACGATTGCGGCTAAATCAAACCACGGGTTATTGATTTGGCAGTATTCCCAGTCGATGAATTTGGCTTCGGTTAATTCGTTGCGACTGTTTGTTTGTAAAAAGATGTTCTCAGCGACCAGATCGTTGTGGCAAAGCACCCTGTGTGGGTGAGCTTGGAATCGCTGCAGTACAGGCAATAAGACCTCGTGTTGAGCCAGACTAGCTTGATCCGCATCGCGTAGATAGCCCTCGCAAAATCTGATCAAATCAAATTGACCCAGTGAGATACCCGCTTCGTTGATTGGCGAATTGTGCAAGGTCTTTAGCGCCCTGGCGATCGCGAATAGCGACTCTTGAGTACTAGCGTTTTTAGAGGCGGTATTCGCGATACTGGTTCCACCTAAATACTCCGAGATCAAGATGCCTTGTTCTATGTTAGAGAACAGAACTTGTGGTGCAATAGCCATTGTGGCGGCAATCTTTTGCCCGGTGATGGCTTGATTCACGATCTTTCGCTCTCCGTTCAAAACCTTGACGACATAGTGTTCTTGCTTGTTTTGAAATAGAGCAGTTTGATGACTCAAGCCGTCTTCAAATACTGTAACTAATACATCATCGCCAGAACCACACTCTATGAAACCTTGGTGGCGAGCGCTGTGGAGGGCCTTGTCGAAAACTGTATTGGGCATTTGCAGAGGGCGTAATGCCTACGCCTTGCTCGCTGTAATTTGTGCGCGCCATTGCACAAACCCATAGATGGCAATCACAGTGTATAAAGCGAACAAGAAGGCGTACAGAAATAAACCACGTTCCCAATAAATCCAAACAGACACTATGTCGATGATGATCCAATACAACCAATTCTCTAAGATCTTGCGTGCGACCATAACGGTAGCAATGACCGCGCTTACCGTTGTTGCTGTGTCAATGTAAGGCCAGGCGGCATTGCTGTGTTGGTCTAATACAAAGCCAATTCCGCCACTGAGCACAATAATGCTTAGGGCTATCCAAACATGGTACTTAATCTCAAGTTTGGATATGCGCAGCTCGCCACCCTGTATTCCTCCATACCGCCATTGCCAATATCCGTATACCGCCATAACAAGGTAGAACGCATTCAATGCTGAGTCCATCAGTAGGCTCACGTTCCAGAGCATGATGATAGACGCGCCCGTCCCCACAAATGCCGCTGGCCAGCACCAAATATTGCTGCGAGCGGCGAGCACCACATAGGCAAGGCCCGCGATCACGGCGATCCATTCGATCATTGATACTTGTTGTAGGAT
>CAZOIG010000217.1:0-11869 GCA_964579235.1 uncultured Gammaproteobacteria bacterium | reverse complement strand
CGACGGCAAGCAGACGTTTTTCTTCGTGCGGTATCCTGCCTTCTATTGACCATCCGAGAAGGTCAAACAGAATCCAGCGGTAAATTTTTTGACGTAGGCGCATATGAGTCTAGACGCATCTAGTTATTGTTTTTCTAAATCCTAGGGCGAATCATATTCGATGCGAAAGCGGGATACTAGACGTCCATAGAGCTTAAAAAAGCCCCAATTGTGGCGCTTCTTCTTTAGCATCATCAGAATCTTGACGCTCGGATCTATCTATTATGTTGCTCGCGGTTACACCGATCAACCGAATCGGTCGCCGCCCTGCTTCGGTGCGCTTTAATAGCTCTGGCAACCAATGTTTGAAATCATCCATATCGACCAATGGGTGCTCCGGCGTTTTGCTACGCGTTATCGAGGAAAAGTCTGAATAACGTGCTTTAAGCGTAATGGTGCGTGCTGCGTATTGGCGTTTATCAAGGCTCGCAACCACACCTTCAGCAAGTTTGAGTAGGGTCTGCCAAATCAGCTTTTTATCCACCACGTTCTCAACAAATGTGGTTTCGCTTCCAATTGACTTGGATTTTCGAGACCGACTCACGGGGCGGTTATCTATGCCTCTCGCGATATTAAAGTAGTACTCACCCACTCGACCGAAATGGGTTTGCAGCTGTACTAGGCTCAGCTGCTTGAGGTCGAGCCCGGTATGAATTCCAAGTTTTTTCATCTTGGCCTCGGTCACTTTACCGATACCGTGAAACTTTCTGATTTCCAAGCCTTCAATGAATGCCTCAGCGGCCTCAGGTTTAATCACCGCAAGACCGTCTGGTTTATCAAGGTCAGATGCAATTTTTGCCAGAAATTTGTTGTAGGAGACCCCGGCGGATGCCGTTAGGTTTGTTTCTTCACGAATCTCACGCTTAATGCGTCTTGCCACTTCGGTTGCGCTACCGAATTCAAGGGCAGACTGACTAACATCCAAATACGCCTCGTCTAAAGAGAGAGGTTCAATGGCTTCAGCGTAACGCTTAAACACCGAATGAATCTGTTTAGAAACCGCACGATAGGCGTCAAACCTCGGTTTTAAAAAAACCGCATTTGGACACAGTTTGGCAGCGCGACCGCTTGGCATAGCCGAATGAATACCGAATTTGCGCGCCTCGTAGCTGCAAGCCGCGACCACTCCGCGGCTTTCTGGCTTACCACCTACAATCACGGGTTTACCTTTCAAGCTCGGATCATCGCGCTGCTCGACCGATGCGTAAAACGCATCCATATCAACATGCACAATTTTACGAGGTTCCGACACGTCACTCACCGCAGACTAGTTTAATCATCCAACGCCATCACCTGCTGGCTGACGCCACTCAGTTGCCAGTCTATTACGCCTCGCCCTTGCGCCTGAAGGTAGTCGTTCGCTTGCGAGAAATGACCGCAGCCAAGAAAACCTCGATACGCCGAGAGTGGTGAGGGGTGCGGCGCTTGCAACACTAAGTGCCGTTTATGATCAATGAGACTGGCTTTACCTCTAGCATGAGAGCCCCAAAGCAAAAACACGATGTGCTCCTGTGTGCGAGCAAGCTGCTTAATCAAATGGTCGGTAAAGGCTTCCCAGCCAATCTTGGCGTGGCTACCTGGCGAAGAGGCCTCCACGCTCAATGCGCTATTTAATAGCAAGACACCCTGCTCTGCCCAATCATTTAGACAACCGTGTTGAGGAATCGCGATATTCAGATCGTTCGCCAATTCTTTATAAATATTGACCAAAGACGGCGGCACGGGGGTTCCATGTTGCACGCTGAATGCGAGACCGTGCGCTTGGCCTACGCCATGGTAAGGGTCCTGACCAATTATCACCACACGCACGCCCTCTGGTGGCACAAAACTGAGCGAATTGAAGATTAAATCACGTGGGGGGTAAATAGTTGCTCCATGCTCAGCCCGCTTTGATAAAAACGTTTCAATCGACGCAAAAAATGGATTGTCTTTATTGGTGCCGATCAGCGCCTGCCAAGCGTCAGGTAACTCAGGCAAGCTAAAACGACCTTCTGCAAAGCGGGATTGGCTGGATTTGGGCATAATGCGCGGTACGGATTCACTCACATTGAATATGAATCACTTATACTTAGTTTATAAACAAACCTCAAATCCAATTCGGGAGAGAAACATGGCCAAAGTAGGCGACAAAATACCTAACGCAGAAATCACTGTAATCGACAAAGATGGGCAAAACAATGTGGCAGCGAACAACTATTTCGCTGGTAAGAAAGTGGTGTTGCTGGCCTTGCCCGGCGCGTTCACGCCAACCTGCTCAGAAGCCCACCTTCCAGGATTCGTTGTAAGCTATGACGACATCATTGCAAAAGGCGTGGACGCCGTTGCGTGCTTGTCGGTTAACGATGCCTTCGTAATGAAAGCTTGGCAAGAGCAACAAAACGCCGAGCATATCGCCATGATCGCCGACGGTGGCGCCGCCCTCACAAAAGCCTTGGACCTAGTACTTGATACAGCAGGCTTCGGTGGTATTCGCTCGCAACGTTACTCAATGATCGTTGAAGACGGCGAGATCAAGAGCTTGAACGTTGAAGAAGGCGGCGGCTTTGAAGTCAGCGGCGCAGACACGATTTTGAAGCAGCTGGGCTAACCGCCCGCACGACCAAGACTGATATACAGTATTAAGGCCGCTCTAACTTACAAAAACGAACGGCCAATCAGTTTATAAAAAAGCCCCTGAATGCATTTGCGTTCAGGGGCTTTTTTGTGGATAGCAAGTCTGTACGGCTTGCTTATTCGACACTCTGTGGCGCCACAACTTTGTGATTTTCGAGATATACTCAAATCAAAAGCTTATCTAAGCAGCCTTTAGTTGGGCATTGCACGGGTGTTACACATCAGGAGAGACTATGAACTTCACAATATCAAAGCGTATTCGGACAGCGATACTTGCACTCGTCGCTGTATTTTCGCCCTTGCAACCGCTATCCAGCGCATTGGCGCAAGAGACCGCCTCTTTGGAAATTAGTGATACGAGCTTTCGCTGCCTCACTGAAATGACTAAGGTGCGCGGCTTTTTCGTTGATAATCTGATGGGCGATTTAGATGCCACCATAGCAATCGCTGAAGCGGAACAAGGCGTTTACCCACCTGGGTCAGTCGTACAATTGGTACCTGGTGAGGTGATGGTCAAGCATCCAAAAGGTTTTAATGCCGCGACCAAAGACTGGGAATTCTTTGAGCTGAATGTGAACGAAAACGGCAGTGAAATTGGCAAACGTGGGTTTGTAGATGTGGTCAACAAATTTGGGGGCAACTGCTTTGCCTGCCACATACAGGCACGTCCTGAGTTTGATTTAATCTGCGAGCAAGACCATGGCTGTGAACCCATTGCACTAACTCGAGACATGATCTCGTTGATCCAAAAAACTGATCCGCGTTGTTCGGACAATCCTGAACTCAGCCCCGAAGATCAGAAAGCCTTGTCTGAGTTGCTCAAAACACTTGCCTCTCAAGACTCATAATTACTGCTTGACTGGCACTGATTTAGTAAGGCCTTCGTAGTTAGAGGTGTAAACGACAATGTTATTGCTTGAAGCATTTTTCAAGTTTGGCGCGATCGGCCTTTTTATCGGAATGTCGCTGCTATTGCTTCGAGACGCTCGGCACATTCGGGCTTTGCGTTTTGCTGTCCCCTTGATCGCTTCACTGAGCTTTATGTTTATCAGCACTGGATCACCAGAGTTGTCTCTATCTGGTCCAATTCTGATACCAATACGATTGTTCGACTCACTCACGCCTCTGCTCATATGGTTGTTTGGCTTATCGTTATTTGATGACGAGTTCGAACTCGGCAAAGCTGAGTGGATCGTAGTGATCGCCTATGTCCTCATAATGTTTCCAATACGTCTCCATTACCTTGAAATTCAAGACCCCAGCCTAAGCTTTTTTAGCGGCATGGGGTGGGTAGGTCAGTACGGCTTATTCGGGTCTATGTTTAGCATCACGCTGATGGCTCATTTATCGATCAAAGCCATTCAAGGGCGAGACGGCGATCTGGTGGAAAAGCGTCGCAGTGTTCGCGTTTGGTTTGTCGTCGCTATCGCGCTCATTCTAATTTTATCCATTTCCACCGAACGTATCGTGGCTTGGTTGCAAGGGCCTGATGAACTCACCATTTGGATTACATATTGTTTGACCCTACCCGTCGTGATCTGGTCGATTCTTTGGCTGACACGCTTGCATCCAGAAATGCTGGCTTTTGCGGACAAAGCGAGCAGCGCGAAAGCCACAGCGCGTTCCCAAGACGCGCTTTCGCTAAAGGATCGAGTGGCGTTCGAAAAACTGACGCAGCTCATGCAAGACGACAAACTCTATGTCAATCACGGCCTGTCGATCGGAGAGCTCGCCGAGCAAGTTGGTGTGGCCGAGCATCATCTACGCAAGCTAATAAACCAATCCCTCGGCTACAGGAATTTCTCGAGCTTCCTAAATTCATACCGTATTGAAGCGGTCAAGCGCATGATGCAGGATCCTGAAAAGCTGCGGATACCGATCCTCAGCCTCGCACTTGAGTGTGGTTTTGCTTCCTTAGCGCCATTTAATCGAGCGTTTAAGAATACCGAAGGCATCACCCCGACTGAGTTCCGCGAACGATTTGAGACCCAAGCAAACCGCGGGTAAAGCTGATTCGAAACAAAGCCTGATCAGAACTGAATAAAACGACTCGTTTTCAAAATCAGTCAGGCATTTTTGGAATCGCGGAGCTATGTCAAAACCAAATAGCTAAAGTAAGACGCTCAACTAATCGTCTAACTTTAACTAAGAGGCTTTGACCATGATTGATTTTGTACTCGGCGTTCTGACCAACTTCTATACTTACTTCCCTCAAGACTTTTATCTCGAAGCTCAACGTTACGTGATTGGCGCTGTTGGCATTTGGTTGCTCACTTGGATCATTCTAAGTGACTTCCTGAGCCCACGACGAATTCGAAAACCCTTACCAGCGCAACTTCGTAACAAACAAATCGTTCGCGAGATTCGCAATTCAACGCTGACGATTATCGTATTTGTGTTTTGTTTTAGCCTAACCAACCAAATTATGGATACGCTTTATGGTGAACGGATATTTAAGATCTACAGCGATGTGGAGCAATATGGTTGGGCGTATTTGGTGTTTTCTATAGTCTTGTGGAGTGTTGTGCTCGACACCTATTTTTATTGGACGCATCGCCTTATGCACCACCCGAAGCTGTATAAGTTTTTTCACCTTACCCATCATCGCTCACACAACCCAACACCCTTCACGGCGTATTCCTTCGCGCCGCCTGAAGCAATTTTGGTTTACGCCTTTGTGCCAGTGTTTTTTGTGCTTATCCCGATGCATCAAAATGCGTTTGTCGCCGCAATGCTCATTCAGATTGTACGCAACGCTATGGCACATTGCGGCTATGAACTATTTCCCAAAGGCTGGGCCGAACACCCTATTCTTGGCGTATTTGCAACGGTGACTCACCATGACTTGCATCACGAAAAAAGCCATGGGAACTATGCATTCTATTTCACCTTCTGGGACCGCGTCATGGGTACCGAGCATCCCGAGTACATTGAGCGTTTTAATCGCGCAACCGATACGCCATTAAACTGGTTCGGTTCCGATCAAGCCAAACAAGCCGTGCAGAAAAGCCCCCAGTAAGTTAGGCGATTCGACGGCGAATCGGAATAATCACCAGTGCAATTAGGGTTTGCAGTGCGCCATACAGCAAGAGTGTGAGCAGCACTGCATCGCCTAAGCTGTTCGAGCCGGTAGCAGAAATCGGA
Source organism: uncultured Gammaproteobacteria bacterium (assembly GCA_964579235.1). Classification (GTDB taxonomy): domain Bacteria; phylum Pseudomonadota; class Gammaproteobacteria; order Arenicellales; family Arenicellaceae; genus Arenicella. The sequence goes on along the minus strand of CAZOIG010000217.1, from coordinate 6,073 downwards.
AACAGCGACGCCTTGATCAATACACCAAGGTTGATGTTGCGCACGATTACTTCCATTTCAATCGCAGTTCGATCTGCCGAGGGTAAGCGCATCGCGGTTGTGACCAACCAACTCATCACCCCAAGAATCAAAACAAACAGTAGAACCATCTGAGCGTTGTCGTAACCAAAGGCTTCAAGGTCTAATCGACCTGCACTGGCTGAACCAACAATGATCAACAAAATACCCAACAAAGAAGCGCGAATACACCACTTAGAAATGGTTTCCGCCACATTTTCAAAATAGCGCAATATGGCCATACCAACAATCAAGGGTAATAACAGGGTCACCGCAATTTCAGTAACGATCTGCGCTTTAGGCATAGTGAAATCAGCCGGTAGATAGTCGGTAATCAAGACACCTAAAATAAACGGGGTAGTCAACAGACAACCCAGCGTGGTCAGACCCGTAATGGAGATCGACAAAGGCACGTTGCCTCGCGCCATGTACGTAAAAATATTAGATGTCGTACCGCCGGGAATAGCCGCAATCAAGGCGATACCAACAGCCACACCGCCTAACACCCCAGTTGCACTGATAAACAGATAAGCGGCTAAGGGCACCATCAATAACTGCACAATCATGCCGTAAGAAATGCTTTTCGGCTCGCGAACCACATCCTTAAAATCGTTGGCGGTTAAGGTCGCGCCCATACCAACCATAGCTGTTACGAGTTGAAATACCGCAAACCAATATTCGTATTGGATGTAGAGCTGGCCCATAGCGAACGCCTCTTAATTTTTATTAGTTCAGGAAAGTAAGGAGTCGAATGTGAATCAGAGCCACAAAAATTGCAAGCTTCGATTAGAGCTGTGCACACTGCTTTCGCATATACAGCACCGGAGTACCGTCAGGAAAGTCGGGGTTGGGCTCAGGATAGTCTAAATAGGAATAACCGAGCCGTTCATATACGCGACGGGCTCGGTGGTTAGTTTCAAGGACAAACAAGGAGAGCTCGGAAAAACCAAAATGACTCTTTGCGAGCAACTCAAGCTCTTCCATTAACTGCTCAATACACCCTTGCCCTCTGAAAGTCGGCGCAACAATCAAGCGAGCAAAATGACAGCAGCCGAGGCGTTCGTAACTCTGGCCGAAAGCGGCAAGCTGACCGTGCTCGTCGAGCAGCCAAACACAGTCCATTTGGTCCAGCTTAGCGTCTGACTCGAAACTGTTTTGATCGAAGGGGAAACGAAATTCCGGTCCGCCCCAGCTAGTGATGTCATCAGCGCTCGAAAACAAACGCATGAGTTGCGAAAGCAACTCGGGGTACTCTGGCTGATCAACGCCCGCTATTGCTCTCATTCAGCGGGGCCATTCTCTTTTATGAAGCGCCGCCAAACCTTAGAAGGCTGCCAAATTTTTGCCAGTCGCTGCGCTGCGATATCTGGGGCTTCGTTTTGAATGCTGGTTTGATAGCAATACATAAACGCCGAAACACGCATATTGGCCGCACAGTGCACCCATACTTTTTCTGAGTCGCGCTGATGCATTGCATCGACAAAACGCTCGAAATCACTCTGGGTCGGCGCCTGAAAATCGACCGGGATGTGCACGTAATCAACGTTTAAGTCCGCCAATACTTGCGACTCGGTCTGCAAAGAGTTCTCCAGCACAGACTTGGGCGCAAGATTGATCACTGAGGTAAATCCAGCTTCAGCAATCAGCGCTAACTCCTTTGCGTCTGGCTGCCCGGAGGTTTTCAGGCGCTCTGAAACACTGATGTAGTTATAGATATTCTCTAAGCTACGTGGCTTGAGCGTCAGCCCAGTCGCACGCTCGATCACTGCGAGCAAAAATCCTGCAATGGTTTTAAGCGTATTGATTTTCAAATCTAAGGCGTTTTGGATTGATAGGCGTCACTAAAACGGTGCTGGGTAACGACGAATCACTTGATTGATGTCGTTAATAACTTCCTCAGACAAGCTCAGCTGATAAGCCCCAATGTCTTCCTTGAGCTGCTCCATTGAGGTAGCGCCGATGATGGTGGAGGTAACGCCAGCAAACTGATAAACCCAAGCCAAAGACATTTGCGTAATACTCATTGAGTGCTTATCCGCAACCGCTTGATAGGCTGCAATCGCATCGTGTGAGTACGCTGTATCGCGAAAAATGCCGTTGCGCTGTTGCATAGTCCAACGGGCGCCTTCCGGCTTTTGACCATTGGCGTACTTGCCTGAGAGCGCGCCACCCGCCAATGGCGACCATGGCAAGTAAGCAACGTCTTCAAATACGCATGTTTCAATTAGATACGGGTGGTCCTTAAAGTGCAGCAAGCTGAACTCGTTTTGAATCGACACCATCCGTGGCAAATCGTGTTCTTTGGCTAGAGCCAAATACTGCATGATTCCCCAAGGTGTGTCGTCAGACAAACCGCAGTGGCGTACTTTACCCGCTTTAATCACGTCATCAAGACCGCGCAAAATGTCCAACACACCCTCCCGCTCCGCATCGATATCGGTGCGCGTAGGGTCAACATGGCCTGGCCAATGCTTAGAAAAATGCGGTGACGTGCGATTTGGCCAATGTAATTGATACAAATCAATATAGTCGGTTTTTAGTCGCTGTAGAGAATTGTCTACCGCCTCTGAAATAGCCACGCGGGTGATGGGCCCACCCTCTCTTACCCACGGCACGCCGGGGCCGGCGATTTTTGTGGCTAAGACAATCTCTTCGCGCTTACCCGGATTAGAGCTCAACCAGGTGCCGATGATTCTCTCTGTTGAGCCCTGCGTTTCCGCTTTTGGGGGAACCGAATACATCTCGGCCGTATCGATAAAATTGATGCCCTGTTCCAGTGCATAATCAATTTGCGCATCGGCGTCCGCCTGCGTATTTTGCTGGCCCCAAGTCATCGAACCGAGACACACTTCTGAAACGTGCAGATCACTGCTGCCTAGCTTTACATATTTCATACAGATATTAGATAAGCGAAATTCGTCTTGGCTCTTCGCCCTCTTCGCCGACTTAGTAACTGGTTTAAGTAGCGGGGCTATAAGACCAACTTCGCAGTTGTTTTAAGAGCGGGAAGTATACCCCGAGATTAATCGGTCGGCTGTCAATCTTGGCCATTAACGAGCCGTATAGCTCAAGTTGTTTGCGATGCCGTTCCTCGACCTGAGTGATCGCAAACTGTTCGATGTCGGGTTCGCGCGTATCCGTGGTTTTATGGTCGATAATCCAAAGTTCGCCCTCGTGTTCAAACATACGGTCAATTGTAAAGTTGCGCACGGCACCATCTAGATACGCAGCAACGCCCAATTCAGTTTTTGTAGAACTGCGCTTCGCAAATACGAAGCGAGCGTTGGGGTCTTGGCGAACCTGCGTAACGGCTTTGAGCAGTCGTCGCATGGCGTATTGAAATTGAGGGTCGTCAAGCTGCGCGGCCTTAAGCTTCGCCCGCCAAGCGATTAATAACGGGAAATTGAAATCAGGTTCTTCGGGTAGAGCATCGATTTCGTCCAAGCTCAGTTGTTCAAACCATTGGTGAATAAGGTTCCCCGCCACGATTGCCACATCACCAGCCCAAGCAAATTCCAACTCTGTTTCGGCCTCGTCATTAGACTCATCATCTTGAATAACTTGTCGAGTCATTGGAGGAATGGAGCTACGCCAACTAATGTCTTCTCTCACCGCTAGTTCATAGTCTACGGGCAGGCGTTGTAATAGAGCAACTTGCGCGTTCGCTTGTGCTGCAACCTCTTGATCCACACTGTGCTGAGCCTGTTTCGAGTACTCGAACTGCTCCTCTAAGCTCGGCCACAGTTCTGCTAACAAAGAAGATTTAGTAGGCGATTTAGGCAGTCCGGTTTCGGCGTCCGCATCAAGCTGCGCCGTCAAAACCAACTTTTTCACCGCGCGAGTTGCAGCCACGTACAACAGGCGGCTGCGCTCATTGGCACTGCGTTCTCCCTCAAGGTATCTCAGGTATTTATAGTGCGGACCCTCATCGTTAATTGAATATGGGGCTAAGAGAAGGTGCATTTCGGCGGTTCGCCCTTTTGCTTGCCACTCCGTCCACATCAATAGGTCTTTCGAATCAGCTCGAGCAGGCTTGCTCAAACTCGGCAAGATCACCGTATCGAACTCCAGGCCTTTGGACTTATGAATAGTAGTGATCGTAACTCGAGGCGCCATTTGGTCATTGATGTCGGGCACTGCAAACACTTCTTCCAAGCTTTTCTCTAACTTATTAAGAGAACTCAGCTCTCCCGCTTTTTGATGCTCGGCGATCAAATTAAACACGACTTCGATGCTGGCATTACTCAAACCGAAGCGCGTTTCTGCTCCCCCTAACTCATGCCATGCCCAACGGACTATAGTATCGAGGTCTACCAATTGACGCTGTGCAAGAGCGCGTCGCATGATCCGCGTAAAGCGCTGTATACGCTGCACTTCCTCGCTTGAACATGATTGCGTATCGAAGTGCTGTAATTGCTCAAAGACCAAATCTGCAGAGCCAGCACAAACGGTTTGAATGGTGGCCAAGCTTAAACCTACCCAAGGGCCACGCAAGAGTGCAAGCCACGCTATGCGATCATCCAATTTCGCTAGCGCGCGAGTTAAGTGGACCACATCGCTTACGGCGGGTTCAACTGATAAAGGTGCTAGGTTAAGGCCCTGATAAGCAATACCAGCGGTCTCAAGCAATGGCAAAATCGACTCTAAGTGCCTACGCGAGCGAACCAGAATTGCCACAGAACCGTTAGGGTCAAGCCTTAAACTATGCTCTACCGCATTTAAAACGCTTTGTGCTTCTTCCTCTGCGCTTTGCGCGAGAAGGTAGTTTACGCAGGCGGGATCATCAGCCGCACGATGGGTGCTCGCTGGTGCATAGCGAACTGCACCGGTGAGGCTGTTATCTTGTTCTGGCAGTACTTCGAAAAACGTAGAGTTAAACCAAGCAACCATGCTGCCACTCGAACGAAAATTTCGGCTCAGTGTTAGCGGTTGAATATGCTGATCAGGAAACACCCCCGTTTTAGCGTTATTCCAAACGTCTAAAAACAAACCAACGTCGGCTTCACGAAAACGATAAATCGATTGCATGGGGTCACCCACTAAGAACAAGGTTTTAGCGCCTTGATCGACCTCGCTAGACCACCCGAGCATCAAGCGCTGCAGCAAGCCTATTTGTGAGAACGAGGTGTCTTGAAACTCATCAACTAGGATATGGTTGATTTGATAATCCAACTTTAGACCCAGCTCAGTAGGGTCATCCAATTCTTGCAGAGCCAAATTGGCTCTTTGTGTGACTTCACTGTGGTCGCTTTTGCCACGACTGCGAAACTGCAATTGCAGATAGGCCGCCAATTTCTTCAAGACGTAATCTAGATTTTCGAGTTGCTCTACGTCGCCGTCGGTAAAGGGTCGTAGCGGCACTTGATTGAACGCGAGCAACTGCTCCAGTAGCGCTTCGTCGTCCTCAAGCTCAGCAATCAAGCTGAGCATCTCGGTTTTGATTGCTTTGTTGTCTGTTGGAAAACCCGTATTTTTGTTGAGCGCTTTTCTAAGAGTTCCTTGCCCTGTAAACAATAGGTGCGAAACCATGCGCCAGAAAACAGCGGTAGATTGATCTGATGATGCACCCAACTGTGGGGGAGCAAGATCGACTAGATCTTCGGGCAGTTTATCCGCGGCAATGATGTTGGGATACGCGTAGTCTACAAACGTCTCAAATTGTGCGATCAGACCGTCATCGCAGGCTTCCATGAGTTGCTCAACATAGTTAGTCGCAAGGACCTGCCAAGCACGCTTGAGCTTTGGCTTCAGCTCTTGCATTGAATGTGACAACAGATGCCGCAGCCATTGGTCTCGCTTGGCGAGCATGGCACTAAACAAGTTGCTTATGCGGCGATAGTTGAAGTCTAACTCGGTTAACAGCCACTGCACTTGTGGATCAGACTGTTCACTTAATAGCTCGTCGACTAAGAACTGTTCGATCGCGGCTTCATACAAAGCTTGAGAATCGTCGCTGGCGGCGGGCTGGGCCCCTAAACGACTCAGCCAAGGCATCGCCGAAACTAATCGCAAGGAC
>CAZOIG010000216.1:0-7716 GCA_964579235.1 uncultured Gammaproteobacteria bacterium | reverse complement strand
CCCTTCGACGGCGAATTTGCTGGGCGCGAAGCGGGTAAAACGTTCTCAGACATTTTGGTCGGCATCGTGCCGTCCAATGTCTTTCAGGCGATGGCGAGTAGCGACATGTTGGCCATTATCTTTTTCGCGATCTTCTTTGGTATCGCTTTGTTGATTGAAGCCAAACGCTCACCTGAACTGATTAACATTATTGAGCAAATCAACCACGTCATTATGCGCATGGTTGAGTTGGTAATGCTGTTGGCGCCCTACGCGGTATTCTGCTTGGTGGGTAAAGCGGTAGCGGAACTCGGCTTAGATTTAGTCGCACAGCTGTCCGCCTACTTTTTGGTCGTGATCGCTGCGCTGGTGTTCCATGCTCTGGTGACGCAAATGGCGATACTACGCCTACTGACGGGCTTAAACATTGGCATTTTCTTGCGCAAAATTCGCAACGTACAACTGTTCGCGTTTTCTACCTCTAGCTCTGGTGCGACCATTCCGATCACCCTTCGCACAGTGCAAGAGCGCTTGGGCGTAGACCGCGCCGTATCTTCGTTTAGCGTACCCTTTGGTGCCACCATTAATATGGACGGAACAGCCATCATGCAAGGCTGTGCAACGGTGTTTATTGCCAATTTGTACGGCGTTGACCTTGGCTTAGGCGGCTATGTAACCGTGGTGGTCACCGCCGTTCTCGCATCGATAGGCACCGCAGCAGTGCCCTCTGTAGGCTTAGTGATGCTGACTTTGGTGTTCAGCCAGGTAGGCTTACCAGTGGAGGCAATCGGCATAATTATTGGGGTAGATCGATTGCTCGACATGACGCGTACAGCGGTTAATGTAACTGGCGATGCGGTGGTCACCACTATCGTCGCGAAAAGCGAAAACCGCATGAATGTTGACGTCTACAACGACCCCGATGCAGGCGACGTTGACGATGAGGAAATAGACGAGCTTCTACACAGCTAAGTTCGGCGAATCACTAAGGCTTTACAGCCAACCTTCTCGCAATCCAAAAAAAAGGACCACGCTCGGGCCGAGCGTGGTCCTTATCGTATGGCGTTAGATATCTAGATACCTAATGACTCGTAAGAGTCGCGAATGCGCTCGATCGCAATCATCATCGCTGCGGTACGCAGGTCTGGAATTCGATTATCTGAGTGCCACTTAGCACTGATCGCCGCATACCCCTCACGCATCACATCGTCGAGACCTGAGCGAACTAAATCGAGTTCAGTTGGCCCTTCGATAATGCGGTCTCGCAAAGCCTCTGGGATTTTTTTGCCAACCAACTCTTCAACCGCCGCCAAAATATTCAATGTTTGATTCTCAGACTGTCGGCGCCCTAAGCGTCCAAAGCGTATGTGACTCAGGTTTTTCACCCACTCGAAGTAGGAAACCGTTACACCCCCAGCATTCGCGTATAAATCTGGAATAATCAAGATTTTACGATCAAGCAACATTTGGTTAGCGTTAAACGTAATGGGACCGTTGGCCGCTTCGATAATGATCTTGGCTTTAATGTCGTCGGCGTTGTCCACAGTAATAACCCCTTCAAGCGCCGCTGGAATCATGATGTCGCATTCCATGTTCAATACGCTGGCGGAATCTTCTGTGTAACCCTTATAGCCTTTCACACCACCATTTTTGTGGATATGTAGGTGTAAGCCATCGATGTCGATGCCTTCTGGGTTAACTACCGCTCCATCGCGTTCAATTACACCAACAATGATCGCGTCATCTTCTTGCGAAAGAAATTGCGCTGCGTGGTAGCCCACATTACCTAATCCTTGAACTACGACTGTCTTACCCTTCAGGCCAGGCGTCACGCCAGCAAAATCAAGGTCCTTTGGGTGTCTAAAACACTCCTTAAGAGCGTATTGCACGCCGCGACCAGTTGCTTCAACACGACCTCGGATACCGCCTTTACTGACTGGCTTACCGGTTACACAACCCCAACTATTGAGCTCGTTAGGGTTGAGCCGTTTGTACTCATCAGCCATCCAAGCCATCTCTCGCTCGCCCGTGCCCATGTCTGGGGCCGGCACGTTTTGTGCTGGGCTTATGAGGTGGCGTTTGGCCAATTCCTGAGTAAAGCGACGAGTGATTCTCTCAAGCTCATGAGGCTCCCACTCGGTAGGGTCAATCACCAGCGCGCCTTTAGAGCCACCAAATGGCGCCTCAACTAATGCGCACTTGTAACTCATAAGGGCGGCGAGTGCCTCAACTTCGTCTTGATCCGCGTGAGCCGCGTAACGAATTCCGCCTTTTACGGGTTCGCGATGTTCAGAGTGAACTGAGCGATAGCCTGTAAAGGTATAAAGCTCCCCTCTTAATCGAACGCCAAATCGGACGACATAGGTAGAGTTACACACTTTAATTTTGTGCCGTAAATCATCGTTAATTCCAACCAAGTCGGCGGCTTGATCGAAAGTGGTTTCTACTGAACCTAGGAAGGTATCTACACGAGCAGTCATTCCAAGACCTCAATTTAGTATTATTATTTTGACGACATTGTCTTGAGGCGAAGAATACTCCCAAGTGCTGAGGCTTTCCATATTTGTGTCTAGTTATTGAGCGCAAAAATAGCGCAGAATGAAGATACCAGACAGTTTGTATTGCTACTTACGCCAATAGGCATAAGTCTATTTCCAATAAAGCGAAACCAGCATTAATGCGCACATCACTAAGACTAAATAGCGCAATAAAATAGGATTTACGGTCATCAAAGTGTTAGCGCCTAGGCGCGCGCCCAAGAACTGCCCGAACCACATTACACCTCCGACCAACCACAACACCTGACCGAACCAAACAAACACAATCAGTGACGCTAAATTGGTCGCGAAGTTCAGTGGCTTGGCGTGTTTAGTTGCTGTAACAATGTCTTGTCCACGCAGCGACGTGCCCGCCAAGACAAAGAATGAACCGGTGCCAGGGCCCAGCATTCCGTCGTACGCGCCAATTGTGGGTACAGCGCTCAGACCATAGGTTGTTCGACTAATCTTGGGTTTACGCGTACCGATATTGGTTTTGTGCGCAAAGGTGAAATAGACCGCGATCAACACGATAACCGCGGGGATCAACCACTCCAGCCATTCGGTATCAATTGATTGAACTATTAAAGTGCCAATAATCGAGCCAAGAAAAGCTGCGACCAACAAACCCGCGATGTCTTTGAGGCGGTACTGCTTGCGCATTAAGAGCGTAACAGTTGCCGTGCCAGAGCCACCAACCGCCTGCAATTTGTTGGTGCCCAGAGCGAGTAAAGGTGGTACTCCAGCCGCCATTAAGGCGGGAATTGTGATTAGCCCACCACCGCCGACTAAGGTGTCTATATAGCCTGCTGCGAATGCCGCGAAAAACAGTATCAGCGCTGTAATAAGACTTAGCTCGAATCCTGAAATTTCTGGCATAAGGTTAAAAGTTAGTGGATTAACAAAAAAGCTCGCCCAGCTAACTCTTTAAGTAGCCCGCGCGCATTTCTTCGAGTCGATCACGGACTCGCGCAGCTTGCTCAAATTCGAGATTCTCGGCGTGAATGTACATTTGCTTTTCGAGCTCTTTTAGCGTTTTAGCAAACTCTTTGGGGTCTAATATCGGATCATGTGATTCGCCTGCGATGCGTGACTTAGCCTGCTCCGCTGCCGCATTGCTGGTTGCTCCATCGATGATATCGCGAACCGCTTTACGCACACTCTTGGGCGTAATACCGTGTTCTTCATTGTAGGCCTGCTGCTTTTTGCGCCGACGGTCTGTTTCGTCAATCGCAATTTGCATCGAGTTAGTAATCTTATCGCCGTACAAAATGGCCTTACCATTCAAATTACGAGCCGCCCTGCCAATGGTTTGAATCAACGAACGCTTAGATCGCAGAAAGCCCTCTTTGTCAGCATCCAAAATCGCCACTAATGATACCTCTGGCATATCCAAACCCTCTCGCAGTAAGTTGATGCCGACTAAGACATCGAACTCTCCCGCACGCAGGTCACGAATAATTTCAACCCGCTCGACTGTGTCGATGTCGGAATGCAGGTATCGAACTTTAACGCCAGCATCGCTCAAATAATCTGTCAGATCTTCGGACATCCGCTTGGTCAAGGTGGTAATCAAAACACGCTCGTCCTTGAGGACGCGTTTGTTGATCTCAGACAACACGTCATCAACCTGTGTCGCGACAGGCCTGATCTCAATCTCAGGGTCAATCAAGCCCGTAGGTCTGACCACCTGATCAATTGTGTCGGGGTTTTGCTCTAACTCGTAATCGCCTGGAGTTGCTGAAACAAACACAGATTGCGGCATCATCGCGCGGAATTCCTCGAACTTAAGAGGTCGATTATCCATTGCAGACGGTAATCTAAAACCGTACTCCACCAGTGTTTCCTTGCGAGAGCGATCGCCTTTATACATAGCGCCCAATTGCGGAACCATGACGTGGCTTTCATCAAGCACCATAATACCGTTTGACGGCAAATAATTGATTAACGTTGGGGGTGGCTCGCCCGGCGCGGCTCCTGACAAGTATCGCGAGTAGTTCTCAATACCATTGCAGTAACCCAGCTCCTGCATCATCTCCAGATCAAATAAGGTGCGTTGCTCCAGCCTTTGCGCCTCAACTAACTTGTTCAATGAGCGCAATTGCTCAAGCCGCTCTCGAAGCTCTAGGCGAATTTGCTCGCAAGCTTCCAATACTTTGACTCTTGGGGTGACGTAGTGCGATTTGGGAAAGATCGTTACTCGTTTAAGGTCTTCCTCCACCACGCCTGTTAGAGGATCAAAGCGTGAGATTTTATCGACATCGTCACCGAACAACTCAATGCGAATAGCGTAGCGTTCGGATTCCGCGGGAAAAACATCAATGACGTCGCCACGCACTCTAAATGTCGCGCGTTTTAGTTCAAGATCGTTGCGGGTGTACTGCAGCTCTGCCAAGCGTTTCAGGACAGCGCGCTGATCCATTATGTCACCGACACTCAAGTGCAGGATCATCTCGTGATAAGACTGCGGGTCGCCCAAACCATAAATTGCTGACACGGTGGCCACAATTATGACGTCTTCTCGCTCGATCAAGGCCTTAGTCGCAGAAAGCCGCATTTGGTCAATGTGTTCATTCACCGACGCGTCTTTTTCGATGAACGTATCTGAACTTGGGACATAAGCCTCAGGCTGGTAGTAATCGTAATAAGAAACGAAGTATTCCACCGCATTATGTGGAAAAAAGTCACGCATTTCTGAGTAGAGCTGCGCCGCCAAAGTCTTATTGGGGGCCATCACAATGGTCGGGCGCTGCAAGCGCTGGATTACATTCGCCATCGTAAATGTCTTGCCCGATCCAGTAACCCCCAAGAGAGTTTGAAATGCCTCACCATTGCGAAAGCCGTTCAACAAAGCCTCGATAGCCTGCGGCTGATCGCCTGATGGTGTGTACTCGCTGACTAGTTGAAATTCTCGTTTCATTCTGAATGAGGCTCGCGGTGCCGGACAAGCTGAAATAAGTAGGGTCGCTAGTATAAATCACCCTGTGATGCGCGAGGTCTGTATCGGTCACTTTTTAAGTCTTGACCACACCTAATTCGCTCCACTAGGCTGATCTGCTTCGCTCAACGCTTTTAAGGATGAAACGTTTTGCAGTTAAATTATCACTATAAGATCAATCGCTCTTGCTTTAAGCAGCACTCAAACAAATCAATCAATAGACTGGTCCGTGGGTTTTCGCTATTGGAACTCATGATAGCTGGCTGCATTCTCGCGATCTTGGCTGGACTAGCCGCACCGTCGTTACAACAAGTATCCCGCGACGCACAGGTGCGCGCCCACAGCTTTGCTTTACAAAGCGTTATGGGATTTGCGCGGCGTCATGCACTGAGCAACTTTGTAACCGTACACATCTGTCAAAAAGCCGACCAGACAAGCGATGAGTGCGAAAACAATTACCAAGCAGGTCGAAGTTGGAGTAGTGGCTGGATCGTGTTTGCCGACATCAATCAAAACAACCGCCTTGATGCGGGCGAAACAGTCAAAGTCCACAATGGCACACGCGCAACTCAAGTGGTATTTAATCAGCGTGGTCGACTGCGCTTTTTCAGCGACGGGAGTGCCCGCAGCGCTGGTTTTTACATTTGCGCTGATGGAGCAAAAAAACAGCGCCACGTAAGCGTTTTACACAGCGGTAGGGTCAGAATTAGGCAAGAATTGCCCGATCGCGCCAAAGGGCTCTGCAAAAGCCAAAATTTATAAAATAAACCCATAAAAAATTCTTGACCATAACAGGTTGAATAAGTACGATGCGCCTCTGCTGAAATATGTTCCCCGATAGCTCAGTTGGTAGAGCAAATGACTGTTAATCATTGGGTCGCTGGTTCGAGTCCAGCTCGGGGAGCCATTTCAATCTTCGCTTAGAGATACCCCCCACTTTCTAGCGCTCGTCTCCCCTTCTTGGCTGACTTATCGAACCCTACTTTTCTTTCTCTGCCGAGTCTATCGCTGCTGAGTCTATCGCTACCTAATTTTTTGAAAAACCGCGTACAAAAACTCAGTCGCCGGCTGGTCTCAGCTGAAAACCGATTGAAATCTTAAGTCAAAAAATTAGAGGTCGAGCTTGCTGTTAGTGAGGCAATACTCATAAAGCTCGTAATCCCACACTAACAGGCTCCTTATATCCGTCTTGACCGATGCGGTCAGTTGATCGTCAACATCTTGCTGTGATTCTGGTGCCGCATTAAGAGTTGGTATTTCAGCTATCCCAACATTGCCCCAGCCTAGAGTCTTGTCTAGAAGCGCCAGCGATTCGGGCATATGCTCTTGTAGCCCCACGAACTCAGCTTGATCGATAATACGTTTTGCACCGTCCAGCTCAGGGACTAACACCATTTGTAATAGATGTTGAAGATAGAAGCGAATTTCTGGGTTGTTGATAACGTCTTCGACGCTAGGTTTGCTCGGCAACTTGCGTCGCATGTCATGATCTGGCTGCCGCAGGATATGCTTAATTTCAGACACACATCGCTCAAGCGGTTCGCGCATCATAAAGAGCAGTTTTGGGGGCTTACTGAAGTGCGCAAAAACCTCACGGTACTGATAGTGTCCACAGACTAGTTGAAAGCGGTCTAACTCTGCCCTTGGAATGCTTTTAAACTGCTCTGTGGTCAAATACCCTTTAACCTCGAAGCGTTCTTGTAAGCTGGGGTTTGGCAAGATGCGGTCAGGGTCAAAATACTGTTCAAGCTGACGGCGGAACAAGGTACCGCCTGTTTTGGGCGTGTGCAAAAAGAAGTATTGCTCACCCTCGGGGCACCGTTTGGGCTTAAACCAATTTTTAAGATAGTCTCTCATCCAATTCTGCGCAATATGGCTCGCGCCCACTCCCTTGTTCATTGAGTATTAGTACGGTGTACGACACGCTGCGCAAATCCCAAATGCAGCTCTAACCCGCAGGCGAAGCCTATCGGAGCGAATCACAATTTTCAACTTGTGTATTGACGCTAGATCTGAGTAAAGTTTTAGATAAACGGTCAAAAAATGGCGATGTTCGTTTTGTTGAAAAATAATCATTTGTCGCCCTTTTAGGCTCGTGTACAATCACCAGCGTTGAAGTTTTGCTCATCCGGCCGGCGGTGAAGCAACTGGATTATCGCACCTGAGCTTGCTCAGTATGCATGAGACTAAAATACCTCCCCCCCCACGGTAAGTGTCATGCGGCTGCGAGAGGTTTGAGACGCCCTCTCCGCCATCGCGATA
>CAZOIG010000215.1:0-3574 GCA_964579235.1 uncultured Gammaproteobacteria bacterium | reverse complement strand
TCACTGCTTGAGGAAGAGCTCAGCGGCGCGGATGTGGCTGAACGTAAGTCCTTATTGCGGCTCACTGCGGCTAGGGCGGTCGAGTCTTGGCGCTCGAGCTGGGAGAGGGGTGATTTTGATAGCTACCTTCAAATGTATTCTCAGGGGTTTTCGTACAATCTATCGCAAACTCATGCTGAGTGGCGCAGTGCTCGCCAACAGCGTGTAACACAGAACTTGCCCCGCTCGATAACCCTGAGTGATTTCGAGACGACCTGCAACGTTCAGACGCTTGCATGTGAGGTTGAATTCGACCAACAATTTGAGTCGCGAACGTTCACCGATACAAGCCGCAAGCGTATAAGTCTGATCAATGTGAGTGACTCTGATGTTGATGGCGTACTACCGCGATTTAAGATTGCCTCGGAAATCTTGGTTGAATGAATAGAGGACTGTCTCGGTTTTCTTTGTAAGATCGTTTAGAGTATCGAGATGAGCAATAGCAATTATCGTCCGCTTGCCGACCGTCTTAGGCCGAGCAGCTTGAACGAGGTAATGGGTCAAGACCACTTGCTTGCAAGCGGCAAGCCCCTGCACAGTGCCTTGAGCCAAGGAAAGTTGCACTCAATGGTGTTTTGGGGCCCGCCAGGCACGGGTAAGACGACCTTGGCTAAGTTGCTTGCAACGCACTCAAATGCAAATTTTGTTGCCTTGTCGGCCGTGCTTTCTGGAGTCAAAGACATTCGAGAAGCGGTTGCCGCGGCGGCATCAAATCGAGCGGCCAAGCTTGGGCAAACGGTTTTATTTGTTGATGAGGTTCACCGTTTCAACAAAGCCCAGCAAGATGCATTTCTTCCGCATATTGAAGACGGCACTATTCTGTTTGTTGGTGCAACCACGGAAAACCCTTCGTTCGAGCTAAATAACGCACTGCTGTCACGCTTACGCGTTTACGTGCTGAAGTCTCTGAGCGAGAAAGATTTACTCAGTTTGCTGCAGCGGGCACTCACTTCTGAGCATGGTTTGGGTGATCAAGCTCTGACTATGGAAGATGACGCTAAGCAACTATTAGTACGCGCCAGCGATGGCGATGCACGGCGGCTCCTCACCTTATTAGAGATTGCCAGCGATTTAGCAAGCGACAATTTGATTGCTACTGACTTAATCGAGCAAGTTATCGCTGGCGGAACTCTGCGGCGGTTCGATAAAGGCGGTGATGCGTTTTACGATCAGATTTCCGCTCTGCATAAATCCGTGCGCGGATCAGACCCAGACGCGGCTCTGTACTGGATGTGTCGTATGCTCGACGGCGGTTGCGATCCCGCCTATTTAGCGCGGCGTATAGTTCGAATGGCATCAGAAGATATCGGCAATGCCGATCCGCGAGCCTTAGAAATTTGTTTGAATGCTTGGAATGTGCAAGAGCGTTTGGGGAGCCCTGAAGGGGAGCTGGCACTTGCCCAAGCGGTTGTATACTTAAGTGTGGCGGCAAAGAGTAATGCGGTTTACTCAGCGTATAAAAGTGCATCGGCGCTCGCCCAGAATAGTGGGTCGCTGGAAGTACCATTGCACCTGCGCAATGCGCCGACCGCATTAATGAAAGACTTGGATTATGGTAAGGACTACCGTTATGCCCACAACGAGGAGAATGCATTCGCCTCGGGCGAGACCTATTTGCCAGATGAAGTTCAATCGATCGTTGAGCAAGATCCGCTGTATCAGCCCGTGGAGCGCGGATTAGAAATCAAGATTAAGGAAAAGCTCGATTATCTAAGGTCCCTGTCCTAGTCGAGTCTAAGCTGGTTAATTTAAGTCGTTCACACGGGTCTCGTATGCAAAGCGGCTACTCAAGTTAGCCTTTTAATGCGGAACTAAGAATTGGCGAGCTTGGTCGCGCAGGCTTTACAGGTGCCGTGCACCTCGATAACGGGCTCATTTTGCACAAAGCCAATTGTTTGCGCGCCGTCGTGGATGGCGCTGGTTATCGCTTCACTGTGCATTTCGGCGGCATGGCCACATTCTGTGCAAATATAAAACTGACACTGGTGCTTAGACTCGGGGCTGGGGCAGCCAATATAGGCGTTGATCGATTCCAGCCTATGTGCCAGACCGGCAGACACCAAAAAGTCTAGAGCGCGATAGGCGGTTGGTGGAGCGGGTTTGTGTCCTTGCTCCTCAAGCCTCTGTAGCACATCGTATGCGCCAATAGGGTTGTGTGATGACCATACTATCTCTAATACCTGGCGGCGAACTGGGGTAAGTTTAAGGCCTTTTCGTAAGCACTCTGCTTCGGCCATTTCCAGCGCATTAGTCTGGCAATGCTCGTGATCATGCGGGCCATGAAAAGGCGAAATGATGCGAGTTTTATCCATGACTAAGAATCTACTTGTACTCGATGTTTGCGCAAAAGCGTTCAAGGCGAGAATCGCCTGGGTCAACAATGTGCCAACTTAAACAGCGGTTAGCTTGTAATTTCCTAATTACACGAACCAGGCCTTGAGACTGTCCAAGATTGGCTTTTATTTGGGTCGCGGCCGCTTTGTCAGCAAATGACCCGTATACGAAATAGGTCCAGAATCGATTATAGCTAATTGCTTCAAGCTGATGTAGATCGGCATCAGCTTTGAAGCTCAGGCCGTTTACAAAACTCGCAATCCCATCGGGTTTGTCAAAGCTCGCCAATTGAATCGTATAGTTACTTGGCGGCTGCGCGAACAGCCAGTCTACGTGCCGATCAGACTCTTGCTTTAGCTGTGCCGGGAACGGACTTTGCAGACTAGGTGTATCGCTCTGGCGTTCATTCGGTTTGGAAGTTGCGGCTGTACTGCTCGCAACAGGCAAACCCTGCTGCGCCTGCAAAGAGCTTGCATCAAGGCCAGCCAACTCAGCATTGCCCTGTAGAAGAGCGTCCAATTCTCGGGTTTTTACCCAAGCTTGGAATCGAGCAGGGGACGTAACGCGATACCAATCCTTGCGTTTGCCCAGTACCGTTACCCTCTCATTGCGTCTAAACCGGTCGAGAGTGGTTTCTTTGGCAATAATCGGTACTGATCGAGCGTTCACGTTGTCGCCAGTGATTGTGCCAATTTTGCCTCTTAACTGAAGAAAGTCTTCGTGCACCCATACCGGAAATCCGTCTCTATGGTTTACGATCGTCCATTCTGAATCACGCTTGACCACTGTCAGTAGATTCACGTCTTTGGCCAGCGAAATCAGCACACTGCGCACGCTTGGGTTGCCGTAAAGAGCTACGCTGGTTGATGGGCTTTGCGACGAACCTGGGGTGTTGGGTGATGGTCTAGCTGGGGCGCTAAAGCTACTTTCGGATACCGCAGCTGTTGCAGAAGTTTGAACACTCGGTGATGAGCTCGGTTCCTCACTGGACTCATTCTTCGCTCGATCTGGAGTCGAGTCACTTTGACTAGCTGTGGCCGAGTCTGATGATGTGATTAACCGAGAGAAGCGAGATTCGCCGGCTTGATCCAGTGACTCCGTCGAACCCTGGGCGAGCGTGTCTGCGGTGTCAGGCTCAGCTTGTTGCGCCGCAATTGTAGGGGCTTGTGTTTTAGGCGAGTCATTCGGTTCAACTTGAGCA
>CAZOIG010000214.1:0-2475 GCA_964579235.1 uncultured Gammaproteobacteria bacterium | reverse complement strand
GGAGCTATCTGATTGGCGTCATAACATGAAAGTTTACTGAGCAGTTGCGGCTCTGGCAGGTTTGCGCCGCGTACTTCGCTGACTATATGGCAGCGCAATTCAACTTTGTAGCGCGCCTGAAGTTTAGCCAACACCTGCGCTGTGAGATGGCTGTAGCCGTCATCAATCTGATGAAAATACTCTACGATATGAGCGGCGCTGACTTTTTGACGCTTTTGCTCCGCTTTGGCACGGGCACGTTTTTGAGCCTTAGCGCTAGCCATACGAGTCATAAGCTTTGAAGTAAGCCAGCGGCGAACGATACTTGGATCCATAGTCGCCGCGCCACCTTGCTCCTTAAATTGTTTTTCAGTCTTTTTAGTCATATATCTAAGTGATGGTTTAGTCGGTGTTCACGCCGAATACAGACTATTGGCCTGCAGGCCATTTTGATGTTTTCGCAGTCTTTCCCACATTTCGACTGATGTCAAAGCATCAATCAACTCAAGCGTCTTGACGCCGACTTGCATTCACACGCGCAAAGCTAAACAATCAAATTGGCAAGTCAACATAATGTCATAATCAATGACATAACAGAACCAGCGCTTTGCGGAAGAGTCTGACAGACAACTCCACACACTACAATTTAAGCATGGTTCGAGTACATCTCTGTCACTTCTTTAAGATTACGAGACAGCACCTATGAGCACACGCAAAAAACTATGGCTTTGCTCCACCCTGATCTTCGGGGCATTCGTATTTTGGTATACCGATTTCGGTGGTCCGGTTAGCGATGCAGAAATTCTAGAGTGGAAAACCATCATGCAAGATAATGGAGCACGAGCCGAGCAAATTGCTTACTTCGAGCGCTTCTTGCGAGAAGATTCTGGACGTCAGTTTTTGATGCTCAATGCCATCGACATGAAAGAAAAGCCACCGAGTGTAGAAGGTGCGGAACCAGGTGAAAGCGCCGAGCAATTGATGGGGCGATACTTAGAACACATGCTTGGCGAGTTATTCAGCAGGGCTAGCCATCCAGTCATTATGGGACAAGCGGCTTTCACTGCGATTGATGTGGTGGGAATAGAAGATGCTAGAAACTGGGATCAGGGGGCGTTGTTTCGATACCGAAGTCGCCGCGACTTTATGCACATAGTTGCCAACCCGCTCACCTTGGAAAGGCATCGCTTTAAAATAGCGGCATTAGAGAAAACCATTGCCTACCCTATTGAGACTAGCCTCTACTTAGGCGACCTTCGCTTGCTGCTCGGTCTGCTTCTATTGGCCGCCACAGCATTACTTGATAGTTTTTTGGCGTCGAAACGCAAGTAACAGATGCGGTAACCTTTTACCTGACTAGGCCCTTATACAGATACCTAGTCAGTCAACTTGGTTCACCGCACCCACACATTTACCCCACCGGGGCGCTACCTATTGGTTAGCTTCCAACAGCGGAACATCTCTCAATGGGTGCGAATGCAGCACCACGATGCGCCATCCTGCTTCGCTATTGTAAAGCGAGTAAATAGACGATCGACGATCTACTTCTTCACCCTGTGCATTTCTAATTAGAGCAACGCCACTGACGATCGCTTTGTTTTCGCCCAGAGGAACAATTTGAAGCTTGTGCCATTCAAACGTGTTTGCCCCCTTGGTTTTCACAAACGATAGAAAACGCTCGAAGCCCTTATTCAAAATTGAATAATCCTCTGATAAGAACGGAGCTCCTTGCGGTGGTATCTGCAAAGTAGGTTCATAGAAATGACGAGTAATACCGCCAATTTCCGCGTTTTCGCCGACACCAAGATAAACGTTGTAAGAGCCGATGTATTGATCCATAAAGGCTTTTATTTCGAGCTCAGTGTTGTTCGCCAAGGTAGGAGCAGTAAACAGTAAAAGCAAAAGTGTAGTGAGAGTTTTCATAGTGATATTCCTATTTAATTGTTTGGTGTGGTATTAAGTCGCAACGGTATTAGGCGCAACTGAGGGGTTTGCATAAGTGTTTTGCTGCTCGTACTTTCGACCCAACCACACTGCGGTAGTGGCCCAGAAAGAGGAGATCATCGCGCCGACCGCGGCTAATGCGGCCAAGGTCAAACCAAGACCGTCGCTGAGCAAAGCAAATACGGTTCCGCTAACGGCATCGCCGCCTCGATAAACGACAACGTCAATCACCGGTTTTGCCTTAAAGCGTTGCTCTTGGCTCACAGAGCCAAACAACATTTCTCTAGCTGGACGTGTGACTGCGTAATTTCCGGCTCTGCGTGCAATTTGTACCGCCAATAGCACCACGACCATTGGGGCTATAGCGAGCGCGGCAAAACCGAAGATGAGAAATAGCGGCGTAAGCGCTAAGGTCAGCGGCATGCCCAGCCTTGTGAGCAGTCGACCCGTCACAAAGAAGGCCAAAACAAAGGTTGATACGTTGACAAACCAATCCAGCAAACCGAGTATCTGGACTCTTTCTGCCCGCGCGAAATCAGCAAGAATATTCTT
>CAZOIG010000213.1:0-5384 GCA_964579235.1 uncultured Gammaproteobacteria bacterium | reverse complement strand
TTGGAATATACTGGTGACGTTGTGCGCCATATTAGACCCACGGCCGAACTGCTTTGGCACTTGGAGCTAATTCGCCAATTCGTATTTGGGTGCACTCGAATTGAAGAGGCTAGCCCCATTGATAACGACCTTGAAACACTCTTGAATGCCGAACACTTAGATATTGCTAAGCAACGTGATGTTGATGCCGCTCAACATAATCAAGACTCTACCGTTTTACCTTATCGCTCTGCGATGACCAGTAAATCATTCCAGAAAAGTCTCAAAAAGATTACTCGAGAGCTTCGTCTGAGTTTGCCAGAGGTTGAATCCAAAATTGAAGTCAGTGGACATTCGATATACCGCAGCGGGTCACACATGGGTTGGCACAGCAATCACTCTAGATCAGATGGGCGAATTTATTGCAGTTGGGCGCAAAAAAGCGAGAGCAACTTCTTTCGCTACGTTGATCCGATTTCTGGTGAAATTAAAACCGAATGGGAGCAACCTGGTTGGAATATTAAGTCCTTTACTATTCCACCCAAAACCAGTCGGTTTTGGCACTGCATCGGTGCCAATAGTTTACGCTTTTCATTAGGTTTTAGGTACGAGATACCCGACGTTTGAGCCTGCTCCTTGCTTGAGCTAGACTGAACGCAATATCAGATTGCGGTCGGGCAACGCTAAACTTATACATTGTAGCCATTTCAAACGTTCGCATGATCTATGAAATTTGGTTTAGCTAGCCTTCCAAAGACTCGGGCTATGTATTAAGTGCGAACCAAAAACATAGAGTGCTAGGGTAGTCAGAAATTGCCTTTTAGTTTTGTCGAACGGGCTGGCCAAAAAGGTTAGGGACTCTCCACAACGCTTAGTTGAGAAAGGGCGTGGTAATCGGTTTGCGGCAGTCGCCGTAAATACTCAACGATAAATCATCAAGGTTAGCAATAAATTCAGCCAAGCCAGCGAGTTCTTCGGTGTTTAATACAATGCCAAGCGATTCCACACGACGGATTATGGAAGCGGCCAATTGCTCTATATCTGCACTGTGATGGGCTATCATGCCTAGCGCAGAGTAAAGTTGTTTCCGCTCGGTTTGAGAAAGCTCCAAGCTGTGAGTTAAAACTTTGAGTTGTGCTTCAGCGTTACCCAGTCTGTTTTGCATGTCACTAATTTTGCTTACCGCACTGAATATTCTATCCAGTGTTCTTAGCCGACCATGTTCCAATAAGTCCAAGCTGCCCCGAGCGAGCTCGATTTGCCATAGATTATTGCTCCAGAATCGCTTAGGAGACCTTATCGGTGTGGGTAAAGCCCGGCCGTCGCCCTCAGAGCGAATGTCAGAAAGTGGCTGCCAAGCTGCATTATCGCTAAGCAATAAAGAACCTATCTCGTTGAGCTGATTGATCCGGCATTCAGACAGCGCTAGGCGCTCTTTAGCGTAAACATAGTTTTGGACAATATCTGGTTTAAGCGCCAGTTCAGCACGAGCGAGGTTGGCTTTTTCCTGCTGTCTCTCGTTCCAGTCTGTAATCTGAAACGCAATAAGGATACCGGCCACCACGATCAAAAAATCGAGCGCAACTGCAAACCAGTTTTGATCCTTGACGTGCATGCTCAGTCTGCGAAGAATCATTGGGTATTTTCTCCTGTTGCAGATTGTCCCCAGCGGGTGAGTAATTCGGTTTCTAAAAGGGGGAGAAGGTCTTTGTACCGCTGCATGATGGGTTTGTACGCGTTCTGACGGTCTTTTGTGTCGAAGCTGATCGCTGAGATTGCTGATGCGATTCTAGAGTCTGCGCAGAGCTCTTGTATGTTGTAAGACACGCCTACGAACTCACCTATAAAAGGATCTGGGTAAGTGGTGCTTAAGTTGTATCGGATCTTGTCCTTGATAATGGAACCACGATTCTCGATCGATCGCATGATCATGTCGTGCACAGACGCTCGCCATTCAACTTGCCCAACGATGTCGACTAGCTCAGACTTAATGCTTTGATTTTTGATGATGTCTGTATTTCCGCTCGACATCATTTCATCTACTGCGCGGCGGGAAAAGCGTGGCGGATTAATAAAACCTAGTGTGTTTAAACCACGCTGAAACGCGAGCGCGTCTGCGTTCGCTACCTCACAAGCATCGAGAGATGTTAAAATTGTGTTTTGATCTGATAGCTGAACAGCCAGAAAATTCAGGTCGCGCGTTTGATTAGTAATGCTCTCGCTAAACTCTTCATGCAAGCGGAGTAAGTATTCCCGTTCTTGAGACTGTTCCACGCGCGCGTTGTTCCAGTTTGAAACCTGAATACCAATAAATACACCCACAACAACGATCACAAAATCGAGAGTGACCGCGAACCAATTCTGGTCTTTGATATGCTGAGTGATAGAGCGAAGTAGCATGTTGGAGAGGGCCCTATTTGGGGTGCTCGTGTTTATCTAAGTTTCTGGGCGCGCGATTCAAAACCATCATGAACTTTTCGCGAAGAGGGTGAATGCTAATAAGCTAGGAGACTACCATCTAATTAAGCTCATTTCAGCTATGGGAACAGGGCGCAGGTTGATAGCCAGAATATGGTTAGATTTTGGTGGCTGACGAAGCTTTTAGGAATGTTAAATTTGGTTGTCTTATTCAATGGTCTACTCAGTGCAAGTGAGTAAGTACAGCCGCTAGATTAGTGGCTAACTCGGTCACCAGCGGCCCGTTTTTTGAATAAGAACAGGAGCATTATTTCGAAGACTTACTAAGCTCTTCCCTTAGGGCTTCTTCTCCTTCTCGAAACAGTTCAAGAGCCATCATGTTTCGTCTAATATGTACGTCTCGAACGCTCCTCGTCATCGATAATGCGCCGAGGAAGCGGCTATCTTTGCATAACGTTTCGAAGTCTATTTCTATGTCGCTCCAGACGATGTCTTGCACGAGGTCTGTCTCATATATGCTAACGGCGAACTGTTGATCCATATACGCCATTGACGGTCCTAGCCTGCTATTTATCGAAGGAAATAGAACTTGCTCGTACTCGAAGCCGTCCGCTAACTCGTTAATTATATTGCGTACTTTAACACTCCGAATCAAACCGAATTGGCCAGCCGATTGCATCTCTTTCGCCGCCCCCATTAGGTAGGAGCTACGAACAAACCGCCCTATATTGTATAAACCATTGGCAAACTGATCTTTTTGATCATCGTTAAGCTGGCAGCTTTTAAGGCTTTGATAAACCACCCAGATATCGTCGATGTGCTTCGAGTTAAAGTCCACTATAAATTCATTAACAGCAATAGATCGCTCCACATCCGCCAAAATACGCTCCAAGTAAACGCGCTCCTGCTTGAGTTCGGCGCGATTAATACTCCAGGATTGAACCTGCAGACCAACAAAGATACCTACTACAACAATCAAAAAATCAATAAAAACAGCAAGCCAATTTTGATCGCTTACATGTCGCATCACTCTGCGTAAAAGCATTTAGACCTCAATTCGATTCTAAGACTGACTATCAAAGTCGTTCTTGGGACACAGGCTGTTAAGACTAGCACTATCTCGCCACAAACGCAGACACAGCTACTCGAGGAGAATTACGCGAACAACTAACCATCAACTAAGTCAGGCACAAAAAAACCACCCTAAGGTGGCGTATTTGCTGGCGTGACTGGACTTTTTAGAATCTCGTAAAACCTAGAAGTGGTGGAGGCGGCGGGGATCGAACCCGCGTCCACAAGCCCTCCGCTCAACGGCTCTACATGTTTAGTTTGTCTTTAATTTAGCCCCGCACAACTGGACAAACGCACTCGCTTTGGGGTGAGTCGACTTGCGTTTTAGCAGCCCCTTAATCGACACAAGGTGCTAGCGATTTCATGTGATTTGAGATCTAAAATCCAAGGCCATGAACAACCCGGGCAAGACCCTAACAGACTTAAGCTGCTAGTGCGTAGTTATCGTCGTTTGCAACTATAACTTTGTGCAGCTGGATTTAAGAGGAACTCTGCACAACCTCTACATGCACCGAAGGTTTCGCGACCCATGTCGAAGCCATGTCGCCCCCTTTTTCTGTCGTTTGCGGTAATCACTCCGCCCACTGCAAAATCGGTATGGTCACAGTATAGGGGCTAATACGGATGATTCAATGATTATCGCGAATAACGGTGATGTTAGCTTTTAGTCTAATACGCCTGTTTTTTCGCAAAACCAAGACGAACTTTTGTGTATGGTTTGAAAGTAAGCATTAACCCTAAGCTGGATGCAGAAATCCCTATTTGCCAAACCATTCACAGCACTACCTACAACACTATTCACAGCACTGAACAAGAGTATTTATGAGCACATTTAAAGCACTGATCGCCAATGAGATTGATGGCCAATTCGCTGCAGCCGTTAGCGAGGTGAGTATGGACCAACTGCCTGATCATCCCGTTTTGGTTAAAGTCGATTATTCCACCTTGAATTACAAAGACGGTTTGGCAGTGTCTGGTCGAAGCAAGATTTGCCGCAGTTACCCGATGGTGTGCGGAATCGATCTTGCGGGCGAAGTCGTTGAGTCCGCGAGCGAGGCATGGTCGGTGGGTGATCGCGTGTTGGTTAACGGTTATGGACTGTCTGAGGTGCACTGGGGAGGATATTCTGAGTATCAACGGCTTAAACCAGAATGGTTGGTCAAGATTCCCCAAGCGTTTGATGCTAAAGACACCATGGCGATTGGCACAGCCGGCTATACCGCAATGCTTTGTGTATTGGCGGTACAAGAAAAAGGCGTACAACCCAGCGATGGTCCTGTATTGGTTACAGGTGCATCGGGCGGAGTAGGGTCTTTTGCAATCACTTTGCTTAGCAAACTGGGCTATGAGGTGACGGCGGTCACTGGCAGCGAGTCTGAGTACGATTGGTTGAAGTCTTTGGGTGCTTCTGAGATTTTGGCTCGCACCGCATTCTCGCGTAAAAGCAAACCATTGGAGGCGGAAACGTGGTCTGCGGTAATCGACTCCGTAGGCGGCGAGACATTGGCTTGCGCGATCAGCCAAACTAAATATAACGGCGTGGTTGCGGCCTGCGGTTTGGCCGGTGGTTTTGATCTACCCGCTACGGTGATGCCGTTTATCTTGCGCAACGTACGCTTACAAGGCGTGGATTCCGTTATGGCACCCATGAACCAGCGTGAGCTTGCTTGGCAGCGCTTGGCTGAGTTGATCAGCGCTGATGACTTAGTTGATCTGTATGAAGTAGCGCCGCTTGATGAGGTGCCTGAACTCGCCACGCAAATTATGGCGGGCACTTTAAGCAAGCGCCGGGTTATACAAATTAGCTAATTAAATTCCTCACCACCCCGGTCTACTCGGGTAAGGCGGACTACTCGACAAAGTAGCTCAGCGCTATTTTCGAGCCACTGCGCGCGTGGCTCATTTGCGCTAACCAC
>CAZOIG010000212.1:0-15080 GCA_964579235.1 uncultured Gammaproteobacteria bacterium | reverse complement strand
ATTAGGGTTTCTGGCGCGTTGCTTGAGTGCATTCTTAATGCCTGTATCACCAGCCAGCCAAACATCAGGCTCTTTCAGGGCACGCAACTTTACGTAGTTAACCGTCCACGGTCCTATTCCCTTAATGTCTAACCAGCGGTCAACGTCTTCTGGAGCATCACTCTCAAGCAGATGACGTGCCAGCCTGTGCAAGGTATCTTTGCGACTGGCTGGCATCGCGAAAAAGCTTAAGTCACTTTTTAAAAATGCATCTGGCGTAGGGAAAAGGTAGTCTAAACCACTGGGGAACCCGTGAGTCGCTTCGCCCAGTTGCTGAACAGCCTGCGTCACTAAGTTTTTAGCGGCCGTCACCGTCACTTGTTGACCCAATATAGCCCGCACCCCTGTTTCAAATAGATTCCAAATACCGGGCACTCTTAAGCCTGGATTAAAATCAATGACGCCCGCCAGCATCGATTCTAGATGAGCAGCAATGTCAGCAATCGGCGCGTCTACATCGAACAGAACTCGAACTCTCTGCACAATTGCGTACAAATGCTCGATGTGTTCTACCTTGATAGCGACATCAAACACTGGCTCATCCATGCGCGCCTTAATACTGAAGTAACCCTTTGACGTTTTACCACCACGCTCGAACACGAAAGTACGCGCATACACTCCGCGCCCCTCGATCGAAGTTTCTAGTCCCTCAATACATCGTGCATGCAGAAACTTGAACATGGCGTTTACGTCAAACGGTGGTCGATAGTGTAAGCGCAGCACAATATCGTCGCCCTCGCTGTCATTGCGTTTTCGCAAGTCAGTCGGTGTAATGCGCAATTGATCCTTGATAGCGGA
Organism: uncultured Gammaproteobacteria bacterium; assembly: GCA_964579235.1. Taxonomy (GTDB): domain Bacteria; phylum Pseudomonadota; class Gammaproteobacteria; order Arenicellales; family Arenicellaceae; genus Arenicella. The sequence continues at coordinate 14,243 of CAZOIG010000212.1, read as the reverse complement.
GTTAAATCGTCGAACACTATTAAAACCCGCTGCATACGCCACATCACCAATTGGCAGCCTTGTTTCCTGCAATAACTTCTTTGCAAACAAACATTGCTGATACAGCGCAAATTGCTTGGGACCAACCCCGATGTGCGAGGCGAATAACTTACGCAAATATCGGTCGGTAACACCTAAACGCTCAGCCAGCTCATGCAGACTAGAGTCTTGCAGTTCGCCACGTTCGATCAGTTCGATAGCGCGACGCACCGTGGTTTCAGAACCTTGCCAAGCGTTAGACCCCGGTGAGCTGTCTGGTCGACACCGAATGCAGGGGCGATAACCCGCTTGAGCCGCCCCAAAGGCGTTGGGATAGTACTCAACATTTTTTTCCAAAGCCGCAGGCGCTGGGCAAATGGGTCGACAATAGATTCCGGTTGTTTTTACAGCGGTAAAAAACAGGCCATCGAAGCGCGCATCGCGCGCTTTTCGGGCTCGCGCGAAAGCAGGATGATCGGGCGACCAGGCCTTAGCGTTTTGTTGGAGTTTGCTTTGTGTGGAAATCGGCATGGGCTTAGTTTAGCCCATGACCTAGTTTTGAGTAGCCGTTTTCGGAACTCTATAAAAATTTATTTCTTAAAACCCAAATTCAGCTCACCACCTTTTTCGATTGAGCGTTTATAGGCATCTCGGGCTTCCATGCGCTCGACAAACGCCTCAAGGTTTTTGTAGTGACTTAAGGCGCCAGCGGCGTACATGCCCTGCAAGTTGAAGGTGAGTTGCAAATCAGCTCCGCTGAATTCGTTGTCGATCAAATAATCCTGCCCCTCGAGCAAACCATCAACGTAATTCAATTGGTTCATCACTCGTTGCTTTGTGAACGCCTGAAAGGCCTCGTCCTTAATTGGCAACATACGTATGAATAGTTGGTCTAGTAAGGGCGCGCTCAGCGAACCTTCAGGATAGTGCATCAGCTCAATGTATTTTGCGTACGAAGCAGAGTCGCGAGATGGCATAAACCGACCTTGCCCATAACGATCAATCAAGTATTGAACGACTGCGCCAGACTCAGCCATCACATAGTCGTCTATTTCGACTACGGGAGCCTTGCCTAAAGGGTGGATGTCTTTGAGGTCATCAGGCGCGGCAAACGTCGGTTGACGCTTATGAAATACGATATCGTAATCAAGGCCGAGTTCCTCCAAGGCCCACAAAATGCGCTGTGACTTACTATTGTTTAGGTGGTGGACAGTTATTGCCATGTGATATTCCTGAACCAAACGTTGCCGTGATTCTAGTCATTGAGTTGCGTCACCTCTAAGCCACCGCTGAAAGGGTGGCCAAGAGCCTGTAATAAAAAATGTGCAGGTTTAGGCGTAGTAAACGCAGGCCTATAGATCTTTGTACGAGTCGTCGACCTTATCAACCAAGCGTTGCATTGCGGCAAACTCTAAGTCGCCTGGCGCGGCACCACCGGTGGTCGACATTTGCATCGCCAACAACTCTTGCGTTCGCTCTGCAATATCCACACCTACTGGATTCACTTCCTTGCCGGTTTTGTCGACCGATACTTGAATCTCACATGAACGCTGTAACGCGACCATATTGAAAAACATTTCTGGAATCGTACGGCCACACGTCAACAGACCATGACTCTTGAGGATCAACATGTTTTTGTCGCCTAAACTTTCAATCAACTGCTCTTTCTCTCCGTCCATAACGGTAATACCGTGAAAATCGTGGTACGCAACTTGGCCGTAGAGTAAAACGCTGTAGAAGTTATCGATCCGCAAGCCTTCTTTTTGACACGCCACAGTCATACCATCGGTTGAGTGAATATGACCAATGCAATGCGCATCTTCGCGCACGCCGTGGATTGCAGAATGGATCAACATCCCCGCGGGGTTCACCGGGTAGTCAGATTCCTCAACAACATTACCTTGGATATCTACCTTGACCAAATTCGAGGCTGTGACTTCGGTGTAATGCAAACCATAAGGATTGATCAGGAAATGGCCATCGCTGCCCGGCACTTTTACAGTAATGTGGTTATAGATCATTTCGCTCCACCCCATGTGATCGAAGATTCGATAACATGCGGCCAGCTGGGTACGGACTGCTTTCTCTTCTGGACTCATTAAATTCTCCTTAGTAGTCGTCTTTTGGTGTGTGCAACATTGAGTTGACTCAGCTTAGTGCGTGTCGAAAACTCAATTTATTATTGATTCGGTCCATCGGCTCAGCGATGGATTGATTTAAGATACCGCCTAGCCCTATTTTTGCAAGCCATGCCGAGAACGCGGCATCGCTTTCTAAACTTACAAGGTCGTTGCGCTCTAAAAGTCTTTGCAACATCCATAGGCTGTAAGGCAAGACCATACGTTTGCCGCTCACGCCCTCAATGACAAAGTCATGCTGCCCTATTGAGCGTGGGATCGACGCGCCCGCCTGAGTCGCCTCAGGGTTGCTAGACCGCCATTCACTCAAGCGTTTATTGGTGTCGAGAAGTACGGGGTACTGCTCAGCCGCCATACGTTGGACAATTGGCTCCAATGTAGCTGGGATTTCGTCGTTGGATAACAGCTCACCACTTTGAAGGCTCGCCTCTTCGCTAATCATACGCTCGACCCAGGCTGCGACGCCCGGGTTACGTTTGCGCATCAGCGCGCCGGGCGCAGGATCTCTGTACAGGTGCGCGTACAAAGGCCCTATAAAGCCAAAATCGGCGATACAGGGCGTAGACCCAAACAAAAATAGGTGTTCCTCAAAATGAGCTTCAAGATCATCTAAGAGACCCAGATAAGAGGCCTCAACAACCGGAATGGTTGTGTCGTCGATGCCCAACCGTTTCACCGCAGCCTGCATTGGCTTGGCGGCTTTTTTACCAAGCAGGCCCCTGACAAATGCTGGTGCCCAAGGCGCTAAAAAGCGTCCAAATTCTTGAAAAATAAACGGCTGATTATGCCCAGGAAAGTTCCAGCGATAGTGCATAGCCGGTACGAGCAACCACTCGTCAGCGTAAAGCTCGAGCAATTCCGCCACGAAACGTTGCTTCGGGGTTTGCGGAACAACAGGGTGTTGGGGGTTCGCTGACTCCAGATTTTCAATAATTATTGAAGTATCTTGGAGATATTCGCCAGCGGGCGTTTTGACGACGGGTATGAATTGAACGCCCGTATTGGGCACAATTATTTGGCGATAAACCTTAATTGATGCCGCCACCTCATCAAATGCCAATCCTTTTTTGCGCAAATAAGACCGAGCCTTCCCTGAATACAGAGAAAGCTCGGCGCCATATAGAGTGTATCTATCAGACATTAGACCGATTCTCTAACAACACGTTAAAAAGAGTTCGGCCATCATATCTACTCTGCTTTTAACCGTACGCAAGTTGATTAAACTGGTCTTGAAAGAAATCACCACTGCCGAACAATAGATTAATCATCAGCAAACGCTTAACGTAGTGACCGACGTCCAATTCCTCGGTGATACCCATACCACCATGGATTTGAATTGCCTCATCACCAACGTACTTTCCGTTTTTAGCCACCAAGGTACGTAGTGCGGCGACCATTTGTTGCTTTGTCTCTGCACTATTGTCTTCGTTCTCTAGTTCGCACAAGGTACCAACTAATAAGGATTTGGCTTGTTCGAACGCCATAAAAGTATCAACCATACGGTGTTGCAATGCTTGGAATGAGCTGATCGGAACACCGAATTGCTTACGAGTTTTACTGTACTCAACTGTCGTCGCGTTCAATTTTTCCATAATGCCTAAAGCTTCTGCTGACAACGCAACGTGAGCTTTTTGCATCACTGACTCAACGACCGCATAGGCAGCACCGGCTTCACCCATTAACTCGCCGCTGACACCGTCTAAAGTTAAATCAGACGCTTTGTGACCGTCCATTAGCTTGTAGTCCTTACGCGTCAAACCATCGGCTGTGGCGTCTACCAAAAATAGGCTTAAACCACTTTCATCGGTTTGATCACCAGAGGTACGAGCTAGTACCACCAGCTTGTCGGCACTCGGTGCATCGATAACCACCGATTTTGTACCAGACAAAACATAATCATCGCCTTGCTGTGTCGCAGTGGTTGCGACATTACTCAAGTCGAAGCGTGCTTGCGGTTCGTACAAGGCAGCGGCGCCTTTCAACGCGCCACCGATGACTGATTCGAGTAAAGCTGCTTTTTGGTCTGCACTACCCGCTTCACTGACTAAGCCTCCAAACAATACTAAGGTGCTGAACAATGGCTCTACCGTCAGTGCTTTACCGAACTCTTCCATGATCGCGGCTAAATCGACAATACCGCCGCCAAAACCACCGTCTTCCTCTGCAAAAGGGACAGACAACCAACCGAGTTCTGCGAAAGTCTCCCAGTTCTGTTCGCTGAAGCCAATATCACTAGAGGCTGCAACATTGCGCTGGTCAAAACTATAGTTATCCTGCGCCCAACGCTGGATGCTTTCTTTTAGAAGGTTTTGCTCTTCGCTGTATTCAAAATTCATTGGTATTCTCCTGCTTACAGACCGAGCACGGCCTTTGAAATAACATTACGTTGCACTTCGTTAGAGCCGCCGTAAATTGTTGCGGCACGACCGTACATATACGCTCGACGTGCCATTGAACCTGCTTGATGAAGATCATTGCTAAAGTCTGTATCCAGCGACGCAGAATACGCACCAATGGTTTCCATACGCAATTCTTGTAGCGCTTGCTGGATCTCTGTGCCTTTAATCTTTAAGAGGCTAGATTCTGGTCCAGGCGTGTCACCCGCGCTCAATGATGCCAATACACGTAACTCCATGTATTGCAGCGCCATCAGCTCGATTTCGATATCAGACACTTTCTTTTGGAAAACTGGGTCTTCCATCAAGGTTCCTTTGTAGTTGGTTTGCTTGCTCGCCATTTCCTTAATGTCAGCTAACCAGCGCTTACTGTCGCCAACACCCGCAATCGACGTTCGCTCATGCGCTAACAGCGCCTTTGCATAAGTCCAACCTTGATTTTCAACGCCAATCAGATTGGCTTTTGGCACTCGGACATTTTCAAACACCACTTCGTTCAAACTGTGATGGTTATCAATCGTTGGGATATGATTAACCGTGATGCCCTCAGACTTCATATCGATCAGTAAAAAGCTAATACCTTGCTGACGCTTCTCGAAGTTGCCGGTTCTCACCAAGCAAAAAATCCAATCTGCGTACTGCGCGTAAGTCGTCCAAATTTTGGCACCATTAACCACGTAGTCGTCGCCGTCAGCAACAGCCTTAGTCTGTAAGTTTGCTAAGTCAGATCCTGCACCCGGCTCTGAGTAACCCTGACACCACCAATCGTCACTGTTTAGGATGCGTGGTAAAAATCGCTCTTTTTGCTCATCATTACCGAACGTAAAAATAACCGGACCCACCATACGCAAACCAAAAGGTACGATGTCTGGAGCGCCCGCAGCAGTGCGTTCAGTTTCGAAAATGAATTTCTGAAAATCGGTCCAACCGGTTCCACCGTATTGCTCTGGCCAGTCTGGTGCAATCCAGCCCTTATCGTGCAGGATTTTCTGCCACTCAACTGACACGTCCTTGGTTTCTTTACCCGAGGCATAACGTTGACGGAACTCGTCATTGAATGATGTCGCAAAGAACTCTCGAACTTCTTGCTGAAACTCTAAATCTTGAGCTGAAAAGGAAATATCCATAGTCGCTACCTTTTATAAATGTTTGAAAGTGAAAACAGGGCTTGTTGAATCTCAAGCTAAGAGTCTCAACAAGCCCCGAAATAAGACGCGCTTAGTTTACACAATTGTAAACAGCGATGAGTGAAAACAGGCTATTTTGTGAGCCAAATTTCGTCTAAAGACTTACGCTCGTTGGGTACTTCATTTTGGCGCGTATCCTCATCCATTTTGCTGGGTTCAAGCACCTTGCCAAGCGAAAACGCCATCACCAGTTTTTCGTCGTCGGCGAGCTGCAAATACTGAGTCGCTTCGTCAGCTTTAAAGCCGCCCATACCATGCGAATACAAGCCCTCCAAACGAGCTTGTAAAGAAAGACTCATCCACGCGGCGCCACAGTCAAATTCAGCCCAATCATTAGGTTTGCCATTGTGCTCAAAATTCAGCTTCGCCACCATAAAACCAAGCAGCGCCGTGTCTTTTGCCCAAGCTTGATTGCCCTCTACCAATAGGTCGAGATAGTCGGCAAAGGTATCTTCTGTAGACGTGTAGATTCGCCAAGGCTGGGCGTTAAAGCAACTCGGCGACCAACGTGCTGCATTTAAGATGCGTTCCAGTGTTGGGTCATCGATTGTGGTTTTTTCGAATGCTCTCGGAGACCAACGCTGCACGAACAGGGAGTCTGAATTGTTTTCACTATTGCGCTTGGAAAAATCAAAATCTGTGGTTGTCATCGCTGCATCTCCATGCTCGGTTGTTTGACGTGAATAGTCGCGGTCGAGCAGTTTAAACCAAATCATGTGATTGCTCTACGCTTTCAGCCTCAACTCAATGCATCAAAACGCACTCGAGAATGAGGCAAACAAGCTCAATACATCACACAGGCCTTAATGAAAAAGGGCGTTTCAGTTCAATGACTGAAACGCCCTATCGCAAAGCTCACGAATGAGCACTCTTGGAAAAACCGCTAACCAGCAATTTTGTCGGCGCTACCGAATCGAGCAGAGGCACGCGCTTTGACGCCCTGCTTCCAGATTCTAAACTTCTCACCCAGAATCAATAGAGCCGGCACTAGAAATAGTGTCACAAAGAATGCCACCACTAGGCCGTAAGCGAGCGCTACAACCACCGGCTTAAGCCATAGCGCTTGGCTAGAGCCTTCTAACATCATTGGCACTAGACCGATAAACGTCGTTAAAGACGTAATCAGGATCGGGCGGAAACGCGACTTAGCCGCATTTTGAATCGCCTCTGAAACATCTTGGCCACGAGCGCGAAGCTTGTTGTAGGCATCAATCAGCACAAGGTTGTCATTAATAACCACGCCTGATGCGGCAATCGTTCCAAAATAACTAAAGATCGAGAACGACAAGCCCGTAATCAGATGCCCGATTACCGCGCCAACCACCGCAAATGGAATTGCAACGAGAATTATTCCCGGCTGAGAGTAACTATTGAACGCAATCGCAAGCATGCAATACATAGCGAACAAGGCCAACGTAATTAGCGCGAGTATTTCAGCAAAGAACTCTTGCTCAGCCGCGCTTTGGCCAATATTGGCTCGCGTCAAACCAGGGTACTTAGCCTCCCACGCTGGATAGAAATTCTCATTTAGTTCTTCAATAATCTCGTTCAGCACAGGTTCTTTTAAGTAGCCAGTCACACGGGCGGAGCGTAGTCCGTCCCAGTGATCGATTTGTTTAAGACTCGGGCCATACGACACGTCTGCAATCGAAGTGAGTGGAACTTCTCGACCATCACTGGTTCGAACTCGAAAGTTCTTTAAGCTCTCCAAAGATTGACGACTTTCAATTGGGTAGCGCAGCATCACGCGGACATCCTGACCATCGCGCGGTAGGCGCTGCACTTCTTCACCATAGTAAGCTTGTCGGACCTGCAACATCACGCTACCCAAGGTTAGTCCTAGCTTTTCGGCTCCGGGTTTTAGCGTAAAACGCAATTCTTCATTGGCTGACTCTAGGCTATCTGTAACATCAGTTAAGGCTGAAAATTGGCGTACACGGTCGCGCAACTCAGCCACGGCTACACGCAATACTTCTAAGTCTGGATGACGTACTGATATATCTAAATCTGGGCCGTTATTGTCGTCAGAGTAGCTGACTGAAATTTCTTTTGCCTCAGCCACATCGCCAATCAACTCACGTAACCGTAGGGCAATTTCCTTCGCTCTAATGGTGCGAACTTCGGGCGAAGATAGCTTGAGGATAGCGATAACACTGTCCTTTCGAGAGCGTGTGTACCAGTTCTCAACAATGTTCAAGTTCTTATCGGCACCGCTAGCCTCAGCCTCTGCAGTGACTTGATTGACTAACTCTTCTTGCGCATTTTGTACGTATCCCAAAATTTCCAGCGCTCGTTCGTAGGTCGTGCCGTCGCGCAGTTCGATATTTACGTTAACTTGCTCGGCTTCAATCACAGGGTTAAAGGATGACTTCACATAGTCATTACCCATAACGCCAAACATCACGATGGTGAAGATCGCAACGAAAATCGCCAGAGTAGTACCCGGAATGCTCACCGCTTTCTTCAACCAGGGCCCATAGGTATTGTGACCAAAGCTAACGATGCTCTCAGCGATGCGATTTTGCATCTGCATGAGTTTGCCGCCATCGGAGCGCGCTTTCACATTCGACAAATGCGCAGGCAAAATCATTAAGGCTTCGATCAATGAAAAGCCTAAAGCCAACATCACTACCCAAGAAATCTGACGCGTAAACTCTTGAGTCGTACCGCTTAGAAAAATCCAAGGTAAGAAGGCAATTATCGTAGTGACGACGCCAAAGATAACGGGTTTAGAGACTCGAAACGCACCATCGCGAGCGCCCGAATGCCCTAGATTGCCTTTTTCAAATTCCGAGTGAACGCTTTCGCCGACGATAATCGCATCGTCAACCACGATGCCGAGCACCAGCAAAAAGGCAAAGGTAGAGAGCATGTTGAGCGAAACACCCATCATGGGCAGGAACACAAAGGCGCCCGCAAAGGCCGTACCAATGCCCACCGAAACCCAAACCGCAACGATTGGTCGTAAGGTTAAGAACAGCACGATAAAGACCAGTATCAAACCAGAAAACGCTGCCGAACCAATTGTGCTCATGCGCGAATTGAACTCCACCGCCGCATCCACCCACACGGTAAGGCTTATGCCATCGGGAAGCGTCTTATTGCGCTCCTCTAGCCAGTTATTAACTGACTCAGACATTTTCACAACATCCATGTACTCACTAGACATGACCTGCACTAGCACCGCAGGCTCACCATTCAGTGTGGCCAAAATCTCGTTTTCATCAAAGCCATCAACCACAGTTGCTAAGTCACGCACCCTGATCGTTCCGCCTTCAGGGAGTTGGCGAACGATGATGTTTTCGAAATCAGACTGTTGGTACGCCAAACTACGAGTACGTAAAGTGTATTCGCCCGCATCAGTGCGTAAATTGCCCGCGGATAAATTCAGTGAACTGCCTCGAATTGCACGGGCGATCTCATCGAAACCAATGCCGTATCGGCGCAGTGCTGCTTCGCTGACTTCGATAGCAACCTCTTCGTTGCGAATGCCAAACAGCTCGACCACTGAAATGCTCGGCAAGGACGCTACCTCGCGCCGAATCTCACGTGCAAAATCACTCAGCTTTCGCTCGCCCACTTCGCCATGAACGGCGATTCGAATAGTTTCGTTGCGCGTCTGCCATTGTCGAATTCGCGGTTGCTCGATATCAGGTGGAAAGTTGGTAATGGACTCAACCCGAGAGGTAACTTGGTCCATGATGCGAGCGAAATCTGTGTCCGTATCGGCCAAGATATACACACCACCAAAGCCTTCACGAGATTCAGAGCGTATCCAGTTCAAATTCTCTAAGTCTTTCAACGCCTCTTCAATTCGATTAACCACCTGCTCCTCGACATCCGCAGGACTCGCGCCTGGCCAAGCCACCGCTACCTGCATGCCTGGGAACGGAATCGTGGGCATGATCTCGCGTTCCATTTTGCCGTAGCCAATAATGCCCGCCAATATGATGCCGACCATTAACAAGTTAGCGGCTACATGGTTACCTGCCCACCAAGAAATTATTGCTTTCATTGTCTTATCCTTCGTCTTTTTCTGCTAAGTCGCAATAAAGCGGCTATCAGGCACCGGCTAAATCGTCGCCTTCAACAGCAACCGCGCTGCTGTCGTTTTCGTCGAGCTCAGAATCCGCCTCGTTCGCGTTATTTGGCGCAGCTATGTTTTGAGCGTCATCTTCTGATTGCGTTTTGAGCGCCATACCGGAGAACGCACCCGGCACTGGTGACACGATCACCATATCCCCGTCGACGATCTCAGAATTGTTCGGATCAGCCACTGCAAACTCCTCGTTGGTGAAAATGACAGAGACCGCGCGTTTACGCAGCACCCCGTCTTCTGCGACGTAGACTTCATTTCCATGGCGAATCGCCATGCGTGGAATTTGCACACCCGCCACTTGTGCCGCACCATCAAGTTCAACGTCTACAAACAAGCCAGGCACCAGTGGAATAGTGTGATTGATACCAGCCGTGAATGGTTCATCGACGACCACAGTGGCGTAAACTAAACGTGTTTCAGGATCAATACTCGCATCGACACTGCGTAGGTATCCGCTCCATACTTTTTCATCCACGCCAAATACGGCCGAAACACGTGCCGGAATTAGATCAGCCTCGCTTGCCTGTGCCTGTATCGCGTAGCCTAAAGGCAATCCGAGTTCAGCCACTTGCACATCGGTCATCGGCAAACGAATCTCCATTGAGCTGGTCGCATAAGCGCGTCCGATACTAGCGCCGCGAGCCACAAACTGACCTAGTTCTGCATTCTTGCTGACCATGCGCCCAGCAAACGGCGCGCTGATAAACGTTCGTTGGTAATTAAGTTGCGCTTGCGCTAATTCAGCCTGCGCTGCCGCTAGTCGAGCACGGGCACGATCAACCTGTGGCTTGTTGAGGGTCAAAGGACTCGCTTCGGTAACTGGCAAACCTTGCAGCTCTTCCCATTGCTTAGCATTAGTGGCGGCAGTGCCGAGTTCGACTTCTAAGTCAACTTTAGCCGACGCAACCGCAGCTTCCGCCGATTTAAGCGCCACTTGATAGTCGGCGTCGTCGATTCTTAGAATCGTTTCACCCGCCTCAAATTGACCACCCTCAATGAATTTGTCGCTGACCTCGATAACCTTCCCTGTTACCTGTGCGATCAAATCAATATTGGTTTTAGCTCTGACTTCGCCCTGAAAGTTACTCGAAACGTTTTGTTCAACGTATTGTGCAGGAACCGCATTGACCGTCAGTGCTGGCGTTTGGGTTTCTTCCTCTTCAGGTGTTGGTTTCAACGCGCCAAGCATCATTACAACTGCAATTCCAGCGATAAAAATGAACAATGGGATAAACGATTTTAGTTTGAGTTTCATAACAGCATTTTCTAAGTGAGTAAGCCCTAGCTTGGCTTGCTTATTGTGTCTTAAGAGGCAGTGTAATCATCTAAGCTCCAATTGGCCTCGCGGATAACCGCTTGGTAATTGCTATTTTCTACTGCTTTCTCCTTCCTACAACCATTTAGACGCGCATCGCCAACGATCGGATTCACTTATTTACAAGAAAATTGAAATTATTAACACGACAAAAAAAAGCCACACCTTTAGGGTGTGGCTTTGGGAGACAAATTGTCAGCTAATTAGCAAGATTCTAAGCCGACTGTTTGGCTAAATCGGCGTTCCGTTGGTCGGCCGCGGCCCAGTCTCTAGGAAGAACCTTTGCAACCACCAGAAAAGACAGAATCGAAGGAACAAACAAAATGCAGGTTACGGTCATTGCGAGGCGCATAGACTCCAGCCCTTCATAACCCATGCGACTGAACACATCGATCATCCATCCAGCGAACGTGGGGCCACCACCTAAGGCAATCATGTTCAGAATAAAAAAGAACAAGGCGGTAGACATCGCACGCATATTGATCGGCGCTAGGGTTTGGGCAATGGCAAAACTTGGACCTAAATAGACGCCCAAGAAAAACAGCAAGAACGTCGTAAACACCAAATGAACGGCAACAGAATCAACCCAGAACCCACCAATCCCTAGCGGTAAACAGATGCCAATCGAAATAGCCGGCAACCAACCGTAGGCACGTAACGTTTTAGCGCCCCACTTATCCGCCACGCGCGCACCAAAAAAGGCGCCACCCGCATAAGTCGTGCCATTGATAACACCTAATATTATGACCAAAGTTTGAAAGTCAAAGCTAGGGTCGAGTTCACGCAGGAAGGTGGTTTGGAAGGCTGAAAACGCATAAGAAACAAACGAACCAAAAGCGATACCAAAACACATTGCCCACCAAGCTGGAATGCCTAACAGGGTTTTCAGAGATTCTTTAAACGGGGGTTGCTCAATCTCATCATGATTGTCGAACTCCATAGCGCCACGCTTGGGCTCTTTCATCACCAGCTTTACAAATACCGCAAGTGCAACACCAGTTAAGCCCAGAATAACAAAGATGCGGCGCCAGTTTACATCGCCACCAGACCCCATCAACGCAGCTGTCGCGAAGTAAGCGGCCATGATGCCAAATGGAATACCCATTGAATAAACGCCCAAAGCCCCGGCACGTTCTTCCTTAGGATACATATCTGAAATGATTGAGTGCGATGGTGGGCTACCACCCGCTTCACCAATACCAACACCCATGCGCGCTAAACCAATCTGCATAAAATTGGTCGCCAGACCAGTCAGCGCCGTAAAACCACTCCATGTGGCAAGCGCGAGAGATAAGATATTAACGCGGTTGTATCGATCTGCTAACCAAGCTATGGGGATAGCGACTAAGGTGTAAAACGTAGCAAATGCTAAACCGATCAAAAGTCCCAGCTGGGTACTGGTTAGCCCTAAGTCTTTCTGAATAAACGGCGCTAAGATTCCAACAATTTGACGATCAATAAAATTGAAACCGTAAACGATGGTCAGTAAAACTAAAACAAAGCTACGATATCCCTTGCTGGGGTGATTCGGGTTTGACATGTAATCCTCTGGTCGTCGAGTGCACCTTTTTGGGCTGAAGCATAAAAAATCACACCATCAGCAAGGTGTCGTATTTAGGACCTGAGTATACCCATACTTGATTCAACTAAGTAAGAGTTTGTAATGCAGTAAGCAAAGTGCTATTTGAAGCCAGCGTTGATCCATTCTCCCAGCGCTTGAATTTGCTCCATCACCACTTGATGCTCCATCGGATACTGCCGCCACTCAACCGTGTAACCCAAACGCTTTAGCTCGCTCACACTGGCTTCGCCCATCGCAACAGGCACCACTGGGTCATAGCTTCCGTGGTTAACCAAAATGGGAATGCCCTTATTGGCAGTGTGCGCTTGCTCGGCCAAGGTTTCGGCGAACGGCAAGTAGGTTGATAGACATACTAGTCCTGCCAAGGGTTCTGGATGTCGCAGCGCTTGGTGGTAAGCCACCGCGCCACCCTGTGAAAAACCAAAGACCATGATGCGCGTACTGGGTATGCCCTGCGCTTGCAGCTCGGCGATCAAACTCGCCAGCGTGGCTGCGCTTTCTGCCATGCCCTCGGCATCTTGTTTGTCTTCAATGTTAACGCCCTTGATGTCGTACCAGCCCGGCATTCGCATGCCGCCATTAATCGTAATGGGCCGATCGGGCGCTTGTGGGAACACGAACTTTATCGATAAATCCTTAGAGAGACCTAAGTGTGGAACGATAGGCACAAAATCGTCTGCAGTCGCGCCCAGACCGTGCAACCAAATAATTGCGGAGTCAGGCTCACCGGCCCCATGTTGCAGTTCTATACGAGAAATATTATTGATGGTTTTTAGCGTCATAGCTTGAGACTGTGTTTGGGCACTAGGGTAAAAAGTCACCAGCCAGACGAGTCCTAGTAGGACAGCGCGCTGACTAATGAAATGGCGTTTGAGCATGGCTTATGGCTTAAACCGCTTAATCAGGATTGGCAACATCACTAGATTCGCGAATAAGGCGGTAACCATTGCCAGCGCAGTCAAAAAACCGAAATACATTGTGGGCACAAAGTTAGACAACACCATGATTAGAAAACCAGAGGTGATCACCACTGTGGTGTAGAACATTGCTTGGCCAACATTTTGAGTAGCAGCGTCTGTTGCTGACTCATAATTGTTTGATTCCAGCCACTCGTCCTTAAAACGCGCAACGAAGTGAATCGAATTATCGACCGCAATACCCACGGAAATCGCGGCAATCGTAATCGTCATTAGATCAAGCGGTATGCGGAATACCCCCATCACACCTAGTACGACAGCGGCCGAGAAGATGTTTGGAACAATTGTTATTAATGCGAGCTTGAGATTCTGAAACAACACGATAAACATCAAGAGAATAACCACGAACACCGTGCCAAGCGTCAATATCTGCGATTGAAATAGCGAATTGAGCATATTGTTGTACAACACCAACATACCAGAGATGTTGACCTGCTCGTCTTCCAAACCATGGTCGTTAATCAACATTGAGCGAATGTCTTCAATAAGCTGGTTGCGATCTAAGCCACGGGCTGTCTCAAACACACGAAT
>CAZOIG010000211.1:0-9813 GCA_964579235.1 uncultured Gammaproteobacteria bacterium | reverse complement strand
TGCAGCGAGCATTACGACGATAATTGCCAAGGCCGCGACAGATGAAAACAGCGAACCTCTAGACGCTGCCAAAATAATGAGCACACAAATTCCAGTCCCCATGTGCCAACCGGCTATCTCTGAGCTTCTCATGAAGCCTGAGTACGCACGTAGAACCGTGCCCTGATCGTAAATCAGTAAGCCACCACCCACTTCGCCAAAAAGTTGGCTTTCATTGCCTTGAAACTCCAATAACACGGATATCGCCACTACCACACTGTAACAAGCGATCAAAACCAACATCTTGCGGGTATCTTGGACCTTACTAAAAGTGTGATAGCCGACCGCAATCGCAAAGAAAGGTGCCAAATAAAAAATCAGACCTAAAACTGAGAGTTGCAAAGACCCGTATCGCAGCAAAGAGTGGAGGAGCTGAACCAACACGAGTAAGAAGTAAAGCGTTAAAATGGGCGTGATTTGATCAGACCAGCGGCCAAACGGCTCTAAAAGATTCCTAGAGGTTAAAAACAAGTGTCTCAGCACGGCTACAGCAAGTATCGTAGCAACCGTCGCTGACATAATAACGGGCTCTCCCTCCACCACTTTTCGTATCGGGTCTTGTAAAAACCCAATTGCGACCACAGAAGCCGCCAGTGCTTGGTCGTTAGTGAATACTAAGATACACAAAATCACCAAAAGAACGAAAAAGCCTATAACCATGATTTAAAGTTTTGTTGATCCTAGTTCGGTGACTGGCTATTCCGCGTAAGCCACAAGCACGAAAATCAAGAAGCCTGGTTCAGATGTTTAAGGTTGAATTTGCCGAGGCCCACGCCGTGCTAAAGAATATGCGGTAACAAGGCCTCTCACCTCTGAAACCAGCCGTATGGGAATGTACCAAGGCTTGCGCAAGTAAAATCGTGCAATCCAAGATCGGCAAATCCTCTTTATGATATACCCGATAGCCTCCCACCTGCGACCACGAAGCATAGCAAAATAATAGTCGCCCATACTGTGATCCGGTCCGCGGGCTGTCAAAAAGTGTGAGCTTTGGCGCGTACCACCCCGCTCTGCAGCGAGGTGATCAATTATGGCTTTGGGGGCAAAGTAAAACGGTTTTCCGGTGTGCTCACATAAGCGACGACAAAACTCCGTTTCAAATCGATAAGCAGACCACTTAAAATTTTCGTCAAAGCCTCCGCAATCTAAAGCGAGTTGTCGATCGACGACCAAATTCCCTGCCATACAATTCTTGATGAACGCGGGTTCCGCCGAATGAAAAGGAAACTCTAGATCGGTCAACAAGCCGTCGTTTGAAGAATAGGCTGTATCTCTTGGGACTTGATTTTGATGTGGTTGAATCACACATCCGACCTGCGCTGGGCAGTCATGCTGTGTTAACGCGTCTAAATGATCTTGAATAAACGTGTTAGAGATAAGTATGTCATCGTCTAAAAACAAAACCATCTGGCTTGCCGCCGACTTAAGCCCTAAATTCATGGCTATTGGAATTGAAGGCTGAGCGAGCCGCAGCCAGCGAATTTTTCCGGCCTCATGAAGCGCCTGCAAACGCAAGGCATGCGGGTTCGATGACTCATAATCGGTTTGATCAACCACAATAACTTCGTCGGCTGCACGTTGTTGAGCCGCAAGCTGATCTAAGGTCTCTAGCAGCAACTTGCCGCGATGATAACTGGGTATAACGACGCTTATCTGTTTCATGGCTTTAAGCCTGCCTTCAGGCTGATTGAAGTTCTGTGTAATAGCCAGTAAATCGTTTCGCTACGGTCGATGCGCGAAACTGCTGAACCCATTTAGGCCCGCTGGCCAAAATATCGCCTGGGTGCCCTTCACTATAGATAGCCTCAATCTCCCGCGCCATTTCACCCGTATCTCCAACTTTACAAATTCTCGCGAGTTCACCACCAACCTCAGGCAATGAGGCCGCATCGGAGCAAACAACTGGCGTCCCGCAGGCTAAAGCCTCGACAACCGGAAAACCGAATCCCTCATACAGAGAAGGGAATAACACACAGTCAACCGAACTATACAGCGCCGCTAATTCGCTGGAATCAAGTGAAATTACTTTGACATCATCTTGGTCTAACTGCCTAAGCGGCGAAGATTCAGACAAGCCCTCTAAGCCAGTCTTCAGAATCTTTACCGGAAGTTTTCGACCCCGCAGCTCCCTGAATATACCTACTACGCTCTCATGGTCCTTATAAAACTCCGAACCCGAAACGAGGATCCAGAAGTAATCGTTGGAGAGAGCAAACCGCTCTCTAAACGATCTAATGCTCGAATCACTGACACGACAAAACTCATCTGGGATAGGAGCCGGCACCACTTCGATTTTTCGAGCCGGTATTTCTAACAGCTCCATCAAGTCATTCGCGGTACTGTGACTCACAGAGAAAATCATATCGGCCTGTCTGAGGTGGTTCGCAGAATGCATAGCCAATGCTGGTTTTCTGCCTTTGTGTTGCGTACCCAGCCGACCTTCCCAAGCCAATAATGGGATCAAGTCATGAACCGTTACACAGACCTTGGTGCTGTTAGTCTTCGAGCGATCGCCTGCTGCGAGCTTGATTGATTTGATCAGATGCGCATAACCATGATCAAGTATGTGCGCTATGTGTTGGTCTCCAGTCAGATCGGCAATCGGTCTACCCACCCATCTTGGGAACGCCACATAACGCAAGTAACGCATTACGAATTTAGAATGGGAAAGTTGCTCTAGCGCAGAATGTGGTTGAACCAGAGCCACATCGGGTAGTCGATGCGTAAGTTCTTGATAAAGGCGCTCAGCATAGATATCCATGCTTTGCCTTCGATCCTCTGCATATCCTTTGAGTAATCTTACTTTCATAGGGCTAAACAATAGACTAGACGCCGTATTTACGACTGAGTCACCCTAAGTAAGAATAACGCTAGACAACGACATTGCTTGCTCAACAAATTTTGCGAAAGTACTCAACGGTTGGACTCAAGCCCTCGTCCAAATTGATGCTGGGCTGCCACTTCAGAGTTTCTCGAGCAATGCTGATATCAGGCCTGCGCTGCTTGGGATCATCGCTTGGTAGCGGTTTTTCAACCAATTTGGATGCAGAATCAACCAGTGTAAGAACCTTTTCAGCTAGCTCTTTAATTGTGAACTCATCTGGATTACCAATATTGATCGGGCCAGTGACGCTCGCCGAAGTGTTCATCAGTTTTATCATGCCATCGATCAAATCATCTACGTAACAAAAAGACCGCGTTTGTGAACCGTCTCCATACAGCGTTAAATCTTCACCGCGCAGCGCTTGAACAATAAAGTTTGACACGACTCGGCCATCATTCGGATGCATGCGAGGACCATAGGTATTGAAGATACGCATGACCTTAATTTCAACATTGTGCTGGCGGTGGTAGTCGAAAAAAAGCGTTTCTGCACAACGCTTGCCTTCGTCATAACAGGAGCGAATACCAATAGGGTTTACATTGCCCCAGTAGCTTTCGGTTTGAGGATGTTCGACTGGGTCACCATAAACTTCACTCGTTGATGCCTGCAAAATCTTTGCACCGGTGCGCTTCGCCAAACCCAGCATATTGATCGCGCCGTGCACACTGGTTTTAGTGGTTTGCACAGGGTCGTGCTGATAATGAGTTGGGGAGGCTGGGCACGCCAAATTATAAATTTCATCTACCTCAACATAGAGAGGAAACGTTACGTCATGTCGCATTAATTCAAATCGGGGATTCTCCAGTAAATGCAAAATGTTGGACTTATTACCCGTAAAGTAATTGTCGACACAGATAACCTCATGCCCCTCATCTAAGAGTCGCTCGCACAGATGCGATCCTAAGAAGCCAGCGCCACCGGTGACCAGAATTTTTTTATTCATCATTCAGGTAGATCGTTTTGTTTTTTGATCGTATTTAGCCAATACAAATGGCAGAGCCAAGAATACGAAGAAGAATATTCGAAACCTTACGATTTGCAAATTAAAATCAAACATTGATTGGAATATCACGCCAAAACAGACCGCCAAACTAACCAATAGTAAGCAGTGCCTATAACGGCTTGGTGTATTTGCAAGTGAGCTGAGGCTCATCTGCAAAGAACAAGCAAGAACCCCAACAAAAAGGGCCAGACCGATTATGCCTTGCTCTAGTAGCACATGGATAAATTGATTGTGCGCTTGGTCGTAAATGATGCTTCGCAGCCCGTCGTCGTTCCGAAACATTTCAAATACCGTGCCATAGGTTCCGCCGCCAAAGCCTATCAAGGGCCTTTCAGCAATGGCCAGAAACGATATGTCCCACTGCTCTAGCCTTTCACCGAGCAGAGCACCGTGCATCAATCGTCGCACCACGTTGGCATCCAGCAGCACAGTGCTTGCGATGATCGTAAGCAAGACAACGAACGCCAAAATAAGCCTGCCACTCTGACGTGATAATCCGCCCTTCGCATGCCCCTTGGTAAGCGCGCGTCTAAAACCGAAAATAGTAACCAGCGCGATAAGCACCGTCTGCCCAAGCGCGGCACGAGATTCGGACATCATCACGCAGAATATCAATCCCGATAACAATAGGGCATACACGACGCTGGTCGAGAACAGAAAACGCGAGACAGATTGAACAAAAGGCAAGCCGCGCAGCCTTTGAATTTGATACAAAATGGGGACCAAAGCCCCTGTGCTACAAACAACTAAAAAACCGCCAAAGTGGTTGCGATTGATAAACAGACCGCGCATGGCACCGAAATGCCCGTCTAAAGCCTTTTGATCGACTAAATGCGTGGTGTTGAGCCATGCTAAATACGCAATCGTAGCGTGTACCACACCAACCATAAGCAAGCTCAATAACAAGAGTTTCACTCGTTGTTTCGAGTTGCACAGCAATACCGTGCAGATGAATGCAGCCAATACAATCAAGTCTCGAAACACAAGCGTTACGGTTGCGTGGGGCAGCAAAGACCACTTGAATTGTGGTGTAAACCAGCTCGGCCTATCAAGCTGAGAAAAGGCGATAGACTGAACCGAATCACTGTATGGAACCAGTACTTGCGCGATTAGCCACACGATCGACAAGACCATCAATAACAACATCGAAAACAGAGCGCGCTGATGCGTATATCTTAGGTGGTTGAAACGCAGGGCGATTGCCGCCATTGCAAGACCGCAGAACGCGCTCCCCAGCCAAACCCATTGAGGGTGATCAATTCGTCCAGGAATGAATGCAGCCCATACTAAACCTAGTAGAAACAGGCCCCACACAAGCAGTTCTGAGAGGCTGGCAAATCGATTTCGTGTCTTGTTGACTCGCCGAAAGGAAAGCTCAGAAACAACTGACTCAGAGAATTGCGGCGTCATGGCTTACAACTGTATTGATCGGGTGCTGGAAAATGACAGAACTTGGATTGAGCCAATGTTCGGCGCAAATCCTGCTCATCAACCCTCAGAATACTCGCTGCTCTTGGCAAACTCACACTATGAGGAACAAGCGAGTGTATTTGCTCGCACAATCGCATATCCAAACCAACGAAACGAGCACTCTGTTGCACGCAGTGGCTGGCAATATAGTGCCTAACTCTGGGTCTTGCGCTCGACAGATTGAACGTGTTGTACATGCCGAATGCTGCATCTTTCGCATCAAGCGCTATGTAACCGTCAGCATTAAGGTATAAATCCGCTAACCTTGCGTGTGCGTAAGGTTCGTAAGGTCTCGCGTTGATGTGTTGCTTAAGCAGTTGGCCTAACTCTTTATGCAATTCGAGTTGCTCAGCCTCAAATGTCATATAGCTAAGCCTTAACTCTAACTCCGTTAGAGCGGCTTCAGTCTCAGGCGGTTTAGCTTTGAGGCTAGCACCTTGAGGCAGTACCAAAAGGTATCCAATAGTGAACCCAAAAACAGGTAATAAGGCGAGTAAAAATAAGCGCAACAGCACAGTTTCGCCCTAGGCTTTCTTGCTCTTCTCGGTCTGGTTGGAATCCTCGACGTATGCGTACGCGTATGAATACGCCCCGTAGCCGTAATAACCACCGTATTGATAGGCATTGCCTTTAACCGGGCTAGCCTGAGTTAGTACTAAGCCCTCAACCATAACCTTGCTCGAGTGCAAGCGCTTGATAGCCTCGCGGGCCATGTGGTGGGTTGTTCTGTCCGACTGCACAGCGAGTAGCAGTGCATCCGATAACTTACCCAAGACAATCGCATCACTCGCCGGCAGAACGGGCGCTGAGTCAATGATGATATAGCTAAAGCGTTCTTTCAAACTCGCTAAAACACTCTTAAAACGATCACTTGATAAGAGTTCCAACGGGTTAGGAGGCGCGACCCCTGAGTTCAAGACATACAAGTTCGACTCTCTCTGATTAGCGACGATGCATTGCTTCAACGTAGCGGTACCGGCAACGAAGTCTACTAAACCATGTTCAGCACTGGACTCCAAAATATGCTTGATTCTTGGTCGTCGAAGATCAGCATCGATCAATAACGTAGGACCAAGTTGAGCATAGGCCAATGCCAAATTAGACGCCAAGGTAGTCTTGCCCTCACTTTGCACCGAAGACGTTATTAGGATGACCTTGGGAGGGTTGTCGACGTTCGAATACGTGACACCCGTCCGAATGTGGTTAATAGACTCTGAGAATACTGATCGCTTATTCTTTAAGTACAGCGTTTCAACCGCCTGTTCATCGACATCCATTTTTTGAACAACACCGAATAACGGCAGGCCAAGCTTCTCTTCCAATTGTCGAGCGCTTTTAAACGTTGTATCCAGCTGCTCCCTTAAAAAGGCAAGGCCGATACCAAAAATTAGCCCCGCTAGTGTCCATACGATGACTATCCTCTGCTTTTGAGGGTATACCGCAAAATTCGGAGGAAGAGCGCGATCGACGATTCGGGCGCTAGCCAAGCGGTCACCAGATGACGATAAATCAGCCTCACGAAACTTGGTCAGAAACGCATCGTACAATTCCTGATTTCGTGCAACGTCTCTTTCTAATCGATCAAGCTCTGCGACTTTCTCCCTAGATCCCGCTATTTGGCTTGATTTGCCATCCAAGCGGAGTTTAGCTGCAGCGACTTCCGCATTCGCTTCCACCATCGCTGGATGACGCGCCCCATAGCGTTTAGCTAATTCATCTCGATTGGCTAGAGCGCTGTTGTATTCCGCGTTCAGAAGTTGTAATTCACTCGTAGTGATCTGATTGTTTTGAGATGACGCCAGCATGTCTTCTTGCATCAGGAATTGCTGTAACGCACTTTGCGATTGATCAAGAGCCAGTTTGAGATCTTCAATCCGCTGCGATAACCAGCGCGTTGTTTGCTGACTTCGATCAGCTTGCGAATCCAATCCTTGGTCAATATAGGCGGTGACCAAAGCGTTGGCCACTTCAGCCGCAAAATCTGGATTGGTCGAATTGAACGTAACCTGCACCATGTGGGTTTTGTCACCACCACTAACAGCGACACCGCCCTGCACCACGCTAGTCAGCCACGCCTTACGCCCTTCAAGCTGTTCAGGATTCAACATCAGCAGATCGTTTCTGCTGGGCGTGGCGGGTTTACTCAGTTCAATACCTAATATTCCACTAACACGTTTGAGCAACTGCTGACTCAAGGTTGGCACAATCAACATTTGAGACACATCTGCTCTCTGTGCCAAATTCAGGTCGTCGACCACTCGGCGCGCTACAGACCGACTCTTTAGCAACTCGTACTGGGTTTGGTAAAAGCGAGAAGCGTAGGGGTCAAAAATGGACTGAGAGGCATTTCGTAGAGTGCTCGGCTCCACCGCCATGGTCAGCTTTGCTTGGTATACATTGGGTTCCGAGAGTGCCTTGAGCATTCCGAATGACGCGCCTAATATGGTGAGCAAGATGATGAACACCTTGTAGTCTCGCAACACCTGAAGTGAAACGGCTAAAATGTGCGAAAAAGACTCCGCTTGATTGGTTTGCACTGCCTGGGTTGGGCTGTTGGCAAACCAGTCTTTGACAATATGTTGTGAACCCATGTGGTGCGGATCATTCATACGCGACAGCCCATTGATTGAGAGAAGCCCATTGATTGAAAGTATCGTTCAAACGGTTTCATCAGTATAGGCGCTTAAAGCCAACTGGCTCCAACATTGATTACGTCACCGGACTCGATTGGGAGATACAATTCAGCACGCTTAATTTTCTCAGGCGCTTCACCCTCCGCCGCATAACGACTGATCGTGATCTTGCGTTTCGAAGCTCTTATTGAGAACCCGCCCGCCAACACTACGGCTTTTTCCACGGTAAGTCCACGTCTGTAGCGGTATTCGCCAGGATTGTTTACCTCACCATGTAGGTAGATGTAAGACTCGCCTGCGTCAGTTTGACCAAATTGGCCTGACACTGACAATACATCACCGGACTCTACTGCAGCTTGACTGTCTATAGGAAGATTTTCCGCCACAACTCGACCATTGCGCTCGATCTTAACTAGGCTGTTTCGTGCATCTGAGGTGACGCCGCCAGCCAACGCGACCACTTTACTGACAGTAAGACCTTGCGTGTAAGCAAACGATCCGGTATCTCGAACAGTGCCTCGGATGAAAATAGGCCTATAACTGAACATACTTACTGAGACACGAGGGTTGCGGACGTAACCTTTAGACAATAAAGACTCAATCTGGGCTTCAACGTCATCCGTTGTCTTACCACTGATGTCGAGCGATCCAAGTAATGGAAACGCCGCTTGACCATTCTCAGCCACTCGAATGTCCTCGCGGCTAAGATCAGGTTCGCCAAACACGATCAAAGAAATCGAATCACCAGGGGCAATCAAGTGACGATTTGAACGCACAGGCTCATTTGGGGTGATAGCCTGCGGAGCAGTGGAGTTCGATATTGAACCACTCGCACCACCGCCGGTTGGCGGTTCGGCCTGCGGCACTGGATCCAGACTTGGCGCATTCTGGCTTACACTAGAACTCGAGTCTAAGTTCTGTTTTTCAATCGCAACCACAACACTGCGGGGGGCTTTGACCTGTAAGAAACCGTTGCGTGAACCCAGTACTTCACTCGCGTAACCGCTCGTTAAAACCGTGAGCACGGTAGCGCTCAAAAAAGGTGCTATTCGAGCATTTAGGGCGTTAGGCTTAACCATAGCAACTCCGTTCTGCAAACTAACAAAGTCTTCGCTAATCCAGACTGGCACGGTAGCTTGGGTGAAACGAATATAGTTCCAACGAGAGTCAACGCCAACCGTTTGATGGTCAGGTAATTCAGCAATCTCGGCTATTAGACTTTTTGAATTAGCCGTATGCAAACTGACAGAGTCGGCGCGCGACACCTGCGCTGAAAACAAGAGAGGCAGACTCAGAATCAAGACAATAAAGTGCCCAAACCCAGAGTTGTGTGAAATTAACTGCCGCATAAATTAAACTCTACAATCAACCTAGCTACCAAATAGCCATTAAAACACACACTCATGTATTACTAACCAGAGTGCAAACAGTAAGAAACAAATTTGTCAGCGTAATCGTTCTAATTCGTGGTCTGTCGATTAGACAAAAAAAAATTCCAGTTTTCGGCTCTCTTACTAAAGATTAAAGATAAGCGCATCAACCAATTTGCACGTCTTAGAAGATTGCCACCAAGCAAGCGACCTGAAAAAAGTCCGTGATTTTCCCAACAAAAAAGGTCGAACTTTGAAGATCTGGCCTAATTTTGGTTCGGTTGGGTTGCTTGAATTCGTTCCCTTGAGTAGCGTTCGCGCTCTTTTGAATCATTTTCAAAAGAGTACGGCTCCACATAGTCTCGATCACGTCCACCGCTAGCTAGCTCACGTAAGTTTGAGCTAATTCGAATA
>CAZOIG010000210.1:0-4048 GCA_964579235.1 uncultured Gammaproteobacteria bacterium | reverse complement strand
AGTAAAGGGTAAAGACTTGGCGGCAAAAGTGGGCATTACAGAACAGAACCTATCGCTACTGCGCACCGGCAAGGTTAAGGGTGTAAGGTTTGCTACACTTGATAAGATTTGTGAGGTGCTCGATTGTCAGCCTGGCGATATTTTAGAGCACTACGACGCTGACTGAGCGCATCCTGAAAAATCATTATTTACTCACAAACACGCGGTCAGAAATCTCTACAATTTTGGCGATTCAATACAATTGATTGCTTTCAAAATGAAACTGCTCGCTTACCTGATGCTCTTTTCGGGGTACATCATTATTTCTACCGCAAGTGCTCAAGAGCTCGAAATTTCTGAGCTTTCTGAGGGCGTCTATCTGCATAAGTCCTTTCCACGAGTTGGTGGCTTTGGTTTAGTCGATTCGAATGGTTTGCTCGTGGTTGAGGGCGGTGATGCCTACATCGTCGATACTCCGTGGTCGGAAGCCGACACCAAAGGCTTATTGGATTGGGCCGAGCAAGCTGGCTTCTCGGTCAAGGCGGCTGTCGTCACGCATTTTCATCGGGATCGCACCGCGGGGCTCGAGCTGTTAAACCAGCGCGGGATCCCCACGTACGCTTTTGCGTTGACACAGTCAATTCTTGAAGAGCGCGGCGAGCCGTTAGCGTCTGAGGTTTTTTCTAGTGCGAACTACAGCATGGCTGAAGGCTTAATTGAGACCTTTTACCCCGGTGCGGGCCACACTCACGACAACCTAGTGATTTGGTTGCCTAAGCATCAAGTATTGTTTGGCGGTTGCATGCTTCGTAGTTTGGCTTGGCAAAGTCTTGGTAACACAGCTGACGCGTCGATTGACCAGTGGCATAAATCAATTTCACACGTCTTAGCGAAGCCCTATAACGCAGAATTGGTCGTACCAGGGCACGGAGACCCTGCGGGCGGTGAGATTCTGTATCACAGCCTTGAGCTTGCTAAAAAGGCCGTTGTAAAGAAATCGAATGCAGCAAGCGATTTGCATGAAAAGCGGGAATGAGTTACTTCTAAGGCGCATTCATTCGACTGGGAGGACTCTCTTATGCGATACGACGTTTTTGGCAGACTACGAGTCGAGATAATTCGATCGACCATTTCGAGCTCGGCTACTTGGCAGGTATTTTATTTAGGTAATGAGGGTAAAAAGCGCGCAGCCAAGGACATAGCGATCCCTGCATCGATCGCAGAGGATCAATTAGCAGACTACCTTGCAGATTTATTTCACGAGTACGCGAGTGACGCCCACAGTGAGGTCGTGCGCCTTGGGTGAGAGCAGGCTAATGCCGGAGAAATGGCAGCTCTACAGAGAGACTGCTGTCAAAGGTCGTTTTTAAGGGCCGCTGCTAATGGTCGCTCTTAAGGCCGCTTTTAAAGGTTTAGAAAGCGTTTAGTGTGACACTTATTCTGGCGCGGGGGCCTCGTCAGAGTCACCCCAGCGACCGAGAATGCGCTTAAAGAATCCCGGTTTCTCATCGGTGGAGTCAGCGGAAATCCGAGCTTCGTCGCGGTACTCAGGCAGTTTAAACTCTGTGTCTGCGGAGTCTGAGCGGAAAAATCTAGAGAACAATCCTTTTTTGCGAGACTTCGTTGCGTTGCCGCCTTTATGTTCTGGAAAGTTGACTTCCAAAATGCTGCGTGTACTTGCCGCAAGCTTATCCAAGCCCATTTCTAGGTAGGCTTGCTCCATCAACAGTAGAGCGCCTTCGACCGCGGGGCTGGTTTCGTACTGGTAAATGATGTGTTTGCAGCGGTTTACGGTGGCCACATAGGTGCGGTCTTGGTAGTAATGCATTGCGATCTTGAGCTCGCGGTCTGCCAAACGGTTGCGCAAGTAAACGATTCGTTGCTTGGCATCTTCCGCATAGGAGCTGTTAGGGAAGCGCTGAACCAGCTCAAGTAGAGCTGCTTCTGCATCGCGCAAAGGCTTGGGGTCACGGACTTGGTTCGTGCCCCCTTTGATGTACGAGTCTATGCGGTTACTTTTCTTCTCAAAGGTTGCCACGCCTTTCATGTAGTAGGCGTAATCGACGTTTGCGTGAGTAGGGTAGAGCTGAATGAAATTTTCAGCTGCTTCAACTGCTTCTTCGCGTTGGTTAGACTTGTCCAAAGCGTAAATCATATCCAATTTGGCTTGTTCGGTAATTCGGCCATATGGAAAGTTGGCTTCCAGCACTCGATAGTAGTCCAGCGCGAAGAAGTAGTTGCCATTATCCATTGCGCGTTTGGCGCGTTGATAAAGCTCCTCAACTTGTTCGTTGACTAAGTTTTCTCGATCGGTTTCTTTACGATTAGATGAGCAGGCGCTCAGCAATGCGGCAATGAGGAGAACTGAAATGACGATTTTGAATGATTTAGACATGTGAATTCAAGTCTTGATAAATTTCTTATTAGGATTAAGCCCTGTCATATCGTAGCTTGAGCCACTGGCTGAACAGAGTCAAAACAATTCATACCATTTGGCTTGCTAGCTTGCGCTTCTCGCAGTACGTAAACTGACGAGCGCTAAGACAATGCTTAACCGTGGAGGGCGGTCAAACGCTTTTAAAAAGCGAAACCACCTTTCGTTATCGGTTATTATCTGCGCGGTAGGATAACGCGAATCGCGAAGCCAGAGAAGTAAATTAAGCAATCTACAGGAAACTCATTTTCGCGCAAAAGTCCTTAACCAACCTCACAGCATTCATGTCATCAGAGCCCAATAATTCAAAGACCATTGAGTTGGAAATTCCTGACTCAATGTTCGGCCAACGCGTCGATAAAGCCCTCGGTCAATTATGCGAGGGCTTGTCGCGCAGCGCCATCCAAAACCTATTAAAACAAGGCTTGGTTTTAGTTGACGAAGAGACACCCAGACAAAAAGACAAGGTGTTTGGTGGCGAGAGTGTCGAGATTACCGTGCCGAGCGAGGCACAAGGGGAATGGATACCGCAAGATATTCCTCTGCATGTCGTGTTTGAGGACGAGCACTTAATGGTGATCAATAAGCCTGCTGGGCTGGTGGTTCATCCCGGCGCTGGAAACCAAGATGGCACCCTGTTGAATGGCATTTTGTTTCATTACCCTGACAACCGCTCCATCGCTCGCGGTGGCATTGTGCACCGTTTAGATAAAGACACCAGCGGCTTAATGGTGGTGGCTAAGTCTGAGGCCACTCGGCTTGGCTTGGTCGACCAGCTGGTAGACCACAGTGTGGAGCGCGAATATCTGGCGTTGTGTTACGGACGAATCATCTCAGGCAACACCATCGAAGAACCCATCGCGCGCGACCCGCATGACCGACGGCGTATGGCGGTTAACGCTATGGGTAAAGAGGCGATCACGCATTTTAGAATTGAAGAGCGCTTTAAGCACCATACTTTGATTCAAGTTAACCTTGAAACAGGTCGAACTCATCAAATTCGCGTGCATATGAACCATCTTGGATTTGGTTTAGTTGGTGACCCAGTCTATGGGCGGCGCTTGGCGATTCCGGCTGACTGCAGTCATGCCTTAGAAGTGCAACTACGAGGGTTCAAGCGCCAAGCTTTGCACGCGCGCAAATTGGCGTTCACTCATCCCATAAGCGGCGAAGAGCAATCCTTTGAGGTGGCGAATCCGGCGGATTTAGATGCTTTGATTGACGCTGCAAGAGAAGACAATTTATCTTAAGTTTGTTATTTAAGTGATTGAATACATTAACTATTTATCTCCTGAGGATAAGTTCGGTGGTAAAGTAAGGGTGATCAGCACTCTACGCCGCGGTGGGATTAGTAGCGCGCCGTATAACAGCCTCAATTTGGGGCATCAAGTTGACGATTCAGCGCATAGTGTGGAGTGCAATCGAGCCACCGTGGTAAAACAACTTGGCCTAAAAGCACAGCCTGTGTGGCTGAATCAAGTTCATGGTACACACATTGTTTCGGCAACAGCTGCGGTAGATCAGCTCACTCCGCCCGAATCCGACGGACTTTTTTGTGATCAGTCTGAATTACCGTGTGCGATTTTAACCGCGGATTGCTTGCCGTTAGCGATGGGCAATTTAGACACCGGCGCT
>CAZOIG010000209.1:0-1973 GCA_964579235.1 uncultured Gammaproteobacteria bacterium | reverse complement strand
CCTCTCAAAGTTATCAATTGGTCGGGCCATCCATTTCTATTTGGATGAAAACAAAGCACTTAAAGAAATTGTTTACCCAGTCACAGCTTTAGAACAGCTTAGCGTTAAAGTCGATGGCGCTGCTATTGAAGAAGTCTCTCGCACCACTTTGGCGTATGAAACCGTACAGCAACGTCGCTCAGGGATTATAAGCTCCTCTTTATATGAGGCCGCGCTTGAGAGCGGAGTGAGTATTGCGCACATCATGGATATGGTGCGAATCTTTGGTTGGGATATCGACTTTGTGCTGGATATCCGCGAAGGCGATACCTTTCACATGATCTACGAAGACCATGTTTTAGATGGCGAAAAAATAGCCGACGGCGAGTTATTAGCTGCTGAATTCACGACTCAAGGCAACACCTACCGTGCAATTCGTTTCGAAGATTCGCAAGGAGACATCAGCTACTTTGCTCCAAATGGCGAAAGCATGTTAGGCACTTTCTTGCGCTCGCCCGTTGAATTCAGCCGAATCTCTTCTCGTTTTGGCCAACGCAAACACCCCATTTTAAAAACCTGGCGAGCACACAATGGTGTGGACTATGCGGCGTCAAGGGGCACGCCAATTCGCTCTACCGCCGATGGTAAAGTAATCCACGCTGGCAAAAAAGGCGGGTACGGGAACACCGTTATCGTCAGCCATGCAGGTCGATTCAGCACGCTTTATGCTCACATGAGTGGCTTTGCCAAGGGAATCAAAAACGGCGTTCGCGTTAAGCAGGGTCAAGTAATTGGCTACATCGGCAGCACGGGCTTGGCAACCGGCCCGCACCTACATTATGAATTTAGGCTAGATGGGGTCCATCGCAACCCACTGACTTATAAAACGCCAAAAGCTACCGCAGTCAGCGAGGAGCGTCGACCAGAGTTCGATATGCTCGCTGCAAGTTATGCAGCGCAACTTGATCAACTCGTCGCACAATTAAATCAAGATTCGCGCGCGCTGGTTATGGGAGCAGATGTGGAGCAAGCGATCGACATTACCGTTCAAGCAGCCGCGAGCGCTCGAGCTGGAGCCGAATAAGCCAAAACGACGTTGGCACAGAGCAGATGAATACGCCTAATGAAACATTGCGCTACCTAGGCATGATGTCGGGTACCAGTGTCGATGGGGTCGATGCAGTCCTAGTTGATTTCTCAAACGATGGTAGCTTCGAGCTAAAAAATAGCCTGTTTCAGGCCTACCCCGAACAAATCAGGCAGCGCATAAACAGTCTTGCACACCAAGCCGGCGAACTCGACCCAAATGAACTCGCTAGTTTGGACCAAGTATTGGCAGAATTTTACGCGACAACAGCAGTAAAGCTGCTCGAAACGTGTCAGGTCGAGCCTGACTCAATCACGGCGATTGCAAACCATGGACAGACCATAAAGCATGAGCCTAATGCGTCGCCACCTAGCTCCTTACAACTTGGCGCACCAGATCTAATAGCGCAATTGACTGGAATCCGCACGCTTGCTCGCTTCCGTCAAAAAGACCTTGAAGTTGGCGGGCAAGGCGCACCATTGATGCCAGCGTTCCATGAAAAGCACCTTAGATCCGACATTCCCCGCGTAGTGCTCAACATTGGCGGAATCGCCAATATAACGGTACTGTCGGAGCAAACAGAGACCCCAACATTTGGGTTTGATACTGGCCCAGGGAACACCTTAATGGACCAGTGGGTGTTCGAAAACCAAGGCATACGTTACGATGAAAATGGAAACTGGGCTCGTACAGGCAAGAGCATCCCAGCGCTGCTCGGGGCCTTGCTGGCAGAGCACTATTTTCAAGATGCTCCGCCAAAGAGCACCGGCCCAGATTATTTCAATTTAGACTGGCTGAGATCGAAAGCCGATTCGATTGACATTGATATTTCTGCTTGCGAAAGCGCTGATGTGCAAGCAACGCTACTCGAGTTAAGCGCTCGCTCGATCGCGCGTGCGATTGAACA
>CAZOIG010000208.1:0-2790 GCA_964579235.1 uncultured Gammaproteobacteria bacterium | reverse complement strand
GTGATTTTCATCAGGGTATATCGGATGTAATAACTCCATAAAATTAACGGTCTTAACAGTGTGTCTACGTTTGAAGCGTAGACTTCGCGTTCTGTTTGAGCGGTATCGCTTTGCTTAAGTTTTGGAGCGAATCGGCCAAGTTAATTTTGTGGTGATGTGATGTCTAATCCTGATTCTTATCGTATTTCTGGCAATGTCGTTTCTTTTTTCGACTATGTTCAGTCGCAAAAGAGCCAACACAAGCTTTACGGTGAGCAAGCACTAAAGGGCGCACCAACTGTTGAACTGGCCGTTCGAGCCGGCCAGCACAAGGCGGACTCCGCGAGCAAAATTCAAGCTGTGCCTCAGCAGTTTTTAGAGGTAAGTCGCACCCTAGAAAGCCTCGAAGCTATTCTCGCCGATGTCGAATTTGACCCAAATTACCCCTATTTTGCGGGTAAGGATGGCGACACACTCTATATCCAAGCGGGCATCATCGGCGTGGAAAACTATCCTGGTTGTAAACAGCCGCTCAATAGCCCCAAAATTGTCTACGGACGAAAGTGGCTTATTGAAACCGCCACGCCTAGCTCGGAAGTAATCCAGACCGTTTTTCTGGCTACACAAAAAGCCCGCGAGCACGAAATTCGTGAGCATTTTTATTTGCTCAGCGAAGATGGCTTAGGCCGAAGTACACCATTTAATACGCATATGGACTTGCCACTAATGGCGCGTTTAGAGGGTTGGCAAGAGCCTTCAGAGCAACTTACGGGCAATTCAACAACTCACGCTATGAACCAGCGCGATGCCAAGCTGCACGACTTGTTGAGAAGCGTGCGCTTTGGCAGTGTTGAGTTTGAACTCACTTCGTTAACCCAGATCCAAGTTGGTTGTGAAGTAGCGATAGTCAGGTTAAATGCTCACAATGCCTTGTTTCCAGAGTTTAATGACGCAAATTTGGCGGTGGTATTTGATGGAAGCCACAATCATTTTCTACATGGCTTAATTGAAGCCATGATTCAGTGCTCCAATCAGCATGTTTGTGAGCACTTTACTTACAAGGGCTTTGCTCGATTCAGTAAGTCTGTGAGTGTGAAAAAGGTTGGAGAGTTTTCGGTCCAAACTCGCAAAGTCGGCGAGCTTGAGCCAGCCTTTCGTGAGACTTTTCGTGCGATGAATTCTCGGGTGGATTCAGAACGTGCGCCGCGCCTGAATAAGCGCAATTTAGGGCGTGCGCAGCTCGAAAAGATAAATCGCTTTACTGAATTAGATGGCTATGTCCCGCAGTAGTTAAGAAGTATGGCGTCATGCCATCCACGTCTACACACACAAATGTGAGCTGTACCGACAAGTCGTCATTTTCTAATGGCATAATCTTTGCACTAACCTTCTACTTGTCTGGTTCGGAATATGAAAACTAGAGCTAAAAGTATCGACCCGCTCAATGATCTAAGTCTTGATGTGGGTGACGATGTTGCCTCAAACCCAATCTCCAAGGAATCCACCGACTCCTTTGCTGACATAGCGGCACGTCGTTTGTCACGCAGAGCGTTTGTAAAATCGTCCTTGGCATTAGGTGTTGGGCTCGGTGCGGCGCCGCTTACAGGGTGCGTTTCTAGATCGATCAATCGCCCGCTTGCAGACGGAGACGGCGCAGCAGATTCGCAGTTTAACTTTGTCGAAGTACAACACGGCTCTAGTTATGACCATCTCTGTGCACCAGATCATGACGCGAAAGTTTTACTAAAATGGGGCGACCCCCTATTTGCTGACGCTCCAGAGTTTGATTTTTACAATCAGTCAGTTGGCGCGCAAAAACAGCAATTCGGTTTTAATTGTGACTATGTTGGCTATCTGGATCTGCCCGTTAAGGCGGGTGAAAGTAGCCGAGCGCTGTTGTGCGTTAACCATGAATACCCTCACCCACGTTATATGTTCCCGGGCTTTGGTGCAGGCTTAGATGATTTAACTGACGAGTTGGTGCAGATTGAATTAGCCTCAATGGGTAACACCATCGTTGAGGTATACGCCAAGAATGGCGAATGGTTTGTTGATAAGTCATCTCCTTACAATCGCCGGATAACTCCACTCGATACGCCTATGCGTTTAAGTGGACCAGTTGCAGGAAGCCCTCGAGTAACCACGAGCGCCGATCCAGAAGGACGTACGGTGATCGGTACGGTTAATAATTGTGCTGGCGGAATGACGCCATGGGGCACCTATTTGACCTGTGAAGAAAACTTTAATTATCACTTTGGTGGAGAGCTACCTGAGTCTCACCCTGAAGCAGACAACTACGCCCGATACAACGTGCCGACCAATTACATGGGTTGGGATAGGTTTGAAGCGCGCTTCGATTTAGCGCAAGAACCAAATGAGCCTAATCGTTTTGGTTGGGTGGTCGAAATTGATCCTTTAGATCCAACGTCCACACCGATAAAGCGTACCGCATTGGGTCGTTTTAAGCACGAAGGTGCAGAGAACATCATAGCCAAAGACGGCCGAGTAGTTATATACATGGGTGACGATCAAATGTTCGAATATCTGTATAAGTTTGTCAGCCAAGACCCAGTTGATCTGAATAAACCTGCGAATAACCGCGATATTTTAGATACAGGCACACTCTATGTTGCGCGCTTTTTGGATCAAGGCGAACTGCAATGGCTTCCGCTTACTTTAGACAACCCTGTGCTGGCTGCCGAATTTGAGAGCCATGCCGACCTGCTGATCGAAACTCGCCGTGCGGCTTCGCTGCTTGATGCCACGCCTATGGATCGGCCGGAAGACGTGGTACCCAATCCAAAAACAAAC
>CAZOIG010000207.1:0-3155 GCA_964579235.1 uncultured Gammaproteobacteria bacterium | reverse complement strand
GAGCCAGAACGCTCAGTCGTTTTTGCTCGTTGCATGTGTCTCGTGCGACGGAGAGTTAGATGCTCTAACTGGTCAGAAGGGTGTAACCCGCAGCACTTCTTCTATGGTTGTTTGGCCACTTGCCACCTTCACTGCGCCACTGTGCCTTAGTGCGAGCAGTCCATCTTGTTTTGCTTGGGCTTTGAGTAGGCTTAAGTCGGCTCCTGGTACAATGTTTGTTTTTAAGGGTTCGGTCATCTCCATCATTTCATACAGACCAACGCGACCCAAAAATCCTGTTTGACGACACTCAATACAGCCAACTGGTTTGTGTACGTTGTGAGGCTCGATATCCGCACCTTCACTGAACTCTTTCCAGATTGCAGGGTCTGCTTGATCTGGTTGTTTGCAGTTTGGGCATAGCGTTCTCACTAAGCGCTGCGCCATAACACCTAATACGGTCGCATTAATTAAATAGGCTGGAACGCCGAGTTCAAGCAGGCGTGTGACCGCGGATGGCGAGTCGTTGGTATGCAGTGTAGATAAGACTAAGTGTCCGGTAAGGGCCGCTTGAATCGCCATTTCGGCGGTCTCTAGATCGCGAATCTCGCCGATCATCATAATGTCGGGATCTTGGCGTAGTAGGGCGCGCACGCCTGCGGCAAAATTTAGCCCGATGGCCCCATGCACTTGAATCTGATTGAACGAAGGCTCAACCATCTCAATAGGCTCTTCAATCGTACATACATTGACTTCGCTGCTGGCAAGTTTGCGTAAGGTTGAATAGAGAGTGGTTGTTTTACCAGATCCCGTGGGACCGGTTACCAAAATGATGCCGTTGGTATGACTGGTTAGGGTATGCCACAGCGACAATTCTCGGTTGCTAAGTCCCAATTCCTCGAAACTGCGTTGCAATACTTCGGGGTCGAAGATACGCATCACCATTTTCTCGCCCATCGCGGTCGGTACCGTTGATAAACGCAATTCGATCTCGCGATTATCTGGGGTTCGAGTTTTGAGTCGACCGTCTAAGGGTCGGCGTTTCTCCGCGATGTCCATACGCGCAAGAATTTTGAACCGCCCAATAATCGCGAGCATCACGTTTGGTGGAACTTGGTAGGCATGGTGCAGTACGCCGTCGATTCTAAAGCGTACCTCACCCATCTCAGTGCGTGGTTCTAAATGAATGTCACTGGCTCGTTGTTCATAGGCGTATTGGAGCAACCAGTCTACAACTTGAACAATATGGTGGTCCTCTGCGTCGAGCTTGCCATGCCGACCGAGCTCAACCATTTGCTCTAAGCTTTGTTGAATCGAGCCTGCTGCTGGTACCGAATCTTTGGTCGATTGACTAATCGATTTCGCCAAATTGTAAAACTCGTTTTGGTATCGATCAATTTCGGCAGGATTAGCAAAAACCAGTTCAATGTCTTTTCGAATCAGACTTGATAGTTCGTCGCGCCATGGCGTGTCTATAGGGTTTTTGCACGCTATGGTCACGCTATGGGGTTCGACTCTAATAGCCAATATGCCGTTTTGCTTGGCGTATTGGGCAGAAAAAACGGTGGTCACTGAAGCGATATCGACTTTAAGGGGGTCAATGTGGGCGTAATCTAAACCCACTTGTTGCGCAAACCACTGATTGAGTTCTTCCGAGCTGATCTTTACGTTTGAGTTTAGGCGCGCAGGTAGGTTCGCAGCGATAGCCGATAGCGGGTGCTGACTGCCTATATCGCTTAAGTTAGCGTCAAGGCGCTTTGCTTCGGGCGCGCTAATTTGCTTGTCTTTGAACAAGGCTTTGAGGACTGATTTGGTAGTGAACCTTTCTATGCTCATTTTAACTCTAGGTTAATACTCAACCACAGTTCGTTTGCGAACGAATTGCCATGTGTTCTCGATTAAACCTTAACTTAAGGTGTAATTGTGTGTAGACCCTTTTCATGATGGTATGACATGCAATGGTATGATTCCAGCTGTCTTTTATTACACGGTTTTTAGCATGCTTAGAGTCCTCCTCGTTATCCTGGCTGTGGCACTGATTTGGATATTGTTTTTCTCTGATTTTGAAAAGCGTAAACGATTAGTTTTCGCCTGCGCACTATTTTTTGTGTCTGTCTTTGCAATGTGGTTCGACAGCTATTTGTCTAACCCACGCAGTGACAAGATCGCGCTAGACTCGGTTGCAGTATGCGGTTTAGACGTGGCCTACAGTTATCGCACAAACTACGAGGTTAAACTGTGTGTCGAAAATCAGGCTAGCGACGCAACTTTGCGCAGAGTAGCGTTTGAAGTCAGTGCGCAAGTGTGTGATGAGACGGACGAATGTGCAAGTCTGCAAACTGTTTCGAAGTCTCGGTCGGTGAGCGTCCAGCCAGGCGCCAATGTCACTCTAATTGACAGCATGGCGTTCGACATGGTGGTTGAATACAGCTTACCGCTTGGATCTAGAATTGACTGGAAAGTTGATATCGTGGGCGTTAAAGGCAGTTAAGCGGCGCGATAGTATGAAGAGTTCGAGCAGTTCTATTAAGTATCTTGTAACCGCTATAAAGAGTATGTTCACGCTGCTCTTGTTTGCCTTCGTTTACGTCATGTTCAAGGGGCTAAGCCAGCCTGATATGGAAAGCAGCCTGCCCGGAGCTCTGGTAGCGCAAGGCGAGTATAGCGATATCGCGCCTGGCGAGACTGGCCTACGTAAAGTTGGCCGCATGACCGTGTGGGTGACAAGGGTTGATTCACAGCTGTTAGAGCAAATGGAGTTGGTTTCTGGCAGTGTCACTGGCGCAGGATGTGCTGCGGAGTTAGGCTTATGCTTTCTGAGCGCGGCGACCTCCATGGACGGGATCTTAATTAGCCAGGCCGACAAAGCCCCTCCGCAATTAGCCAGCTCAATACCTTGGTTTGGCGGTTTTGTTGATCCGACCAATGGCGCGGTATTTGACCGCTTTGGGCGCGCCTATAAAGCGCCCACTGCTGCTAAATCTATGACGGTTCTCGCATTCGAGTAATTATCTGTTTAGCCAAACCATACCAAAGGTTCTTCATGTAAGAGAGCGGCTTGCTCTCGAAGGCTGAGAATGTGTTCTTCCCAAGCGTTTTGAGTATTAAACCAAGGAAATGCAATCTTAAACGCCGGGTCTTCCCAACGTTTTGTCAGCCAGCCAAAGTAGTGGATG
>CAZOIG010000206.1:0-3540 GCA_964579235.1 uncultured Gammaproteobacteria bacterium | reverse complement strand
ATACGAGCCTGCAAGAGAAGCTGTTTAAGGAACACGTAAAAGAAGCAGAGATGCGCTAAGGCTGTGTCAGCATTTTTATGCTGCATTGGCTGGCGAGCGTCCTTGCCTAATTGGTCAGTAATTAGCGTGAGCTTGTGCGTTTGGCTGCTAACTTTTCCCCGCTAGCTTTTCTTTAGCAGCACTCCTTTAAATGCTCTTAACACCTCGGGCTTTGCGTACTGATTGACTGAATGATTTGATTTCGTTTATCGAGAGTTTGGTATTAACACGTTCGGTACTTGCAGGATGTTGCTTAAGCGAAACGCCAGAGCGCCATTCTACGGCTGGCCGAATAGGGCGCTGAACGAAGTGACCACCGCAATTTGGGCACACATCGAGTAAGGTGTTTGTAACGCAGTCTTCGCAAAACGTGCACTCGTAGGAACAAATGCGAGCCACTTCGCTTTCTGGTGGTAGGTCTTTATCGCACAACTCACAATTGGGTTTTAGGGTAAGCATCTTCCGGGTCTCCGTCGGGACTATTAATCGGTTTTTCTGAAGTGAGGGCGAGTCCAGACGCCCACCAAAACCTGACTCGATTCTAGCTTTAAGACAAACTATTGTCTCTCGGCTTAACTTGCTTACACGCATTCAGTCTAAATTCGTGAAACTGTAAAAAAGCCATGCTAAAGTCTAAGACGTTACAAGTTGTTGTTATTGCTTGGCCACTAGGACGGTGATCAGCGGTGTATTGCTTAGGATTTTTGGGGTAGTTAATTCAGTAAATCAGGTTTTCGATCAATAGGGTGGTGTTGTATGGAGTTTACAGACAGGGTTCAGCAACAAATTTTGAGAACGGACGCGGCCGGTATGCCGCTAGATTGGGTCAGCTTCCAAGACGCTGTTCGTTATCATCATCTAGGCCAGATTTTGTACTGCTGTGGAAACGACTTAGGTATTGTTCGCGGTGGAATTAATGCTGTTTCTGGGCAACAAAGCACGGTCCGACTCAATACCATCATTGCCACGGTGGGCGAGGCGCAAAGCAAGTGGCATCATCGCCCGGGTTATACACCGCCACTTAGCAATAAAACCTTGTTTAAACGAGATGACTGCCGCTGTATGTACTGCGGGCAGCAATTTGCGCGCAGCGAGCTGTCCCGTGATCATATAAAACCGCTAAGCCAAAATGGCCAAGATGTCTGGTCAAATGTCGTTGCTGCCTGTAAGCGCTGCAACAACTTTAAGGCGGGGCGAACCCCTGAGCAAGCTGGGATGGAGCTACTGGCGATTCCATTTGTTCCGACCCATGCTGAGTACGTTTACCTACGCGGCAGATTGGTTTTAGCCGACCAACGAGAGTTCTTGCATGCACACTTTCCACGCTCCAGCCCACTACGTCAGCGATTGGCAAGGCAATAACTCAAGCGCTATGCTGAGCGACTGTTTTACCTAAGGGTACAACCGTTGGCTACGTCTTGATAAACTCATTGCGTGGCCGCCGCTAGCGATGGCTGAAATCTCAATCTAAGTTTTCCCTATTATGCATAGAACTCAACGTGCGGCCGCCGTGCAAGGCGTTATAGCCATGCTGCCTCTGGCGATCGCCTGTATTCCTTGGGGGATATTAACGGGTGCTTTGGCCATAC
Source organism: uncultured Gammaproteobacteria bacterium (assembly GCA_964579235.1). Lineage (GTDB taxonomy): Bacteria > Pseudomonadota > Gammaproteobacteria > Arenicellales > Arenicellaceae > Arenicella. The sequence continues at coordinate 1,912 of CAZOIG010000206.1, read as the reverse complement.
AGTCTGGCTTCTCAGCAATTCAAGCTCAGTTGATGTCCTTACTGGTTTTTGCGGGCGCGGCTCAATTGTCAGCACTAACAATGTACGGGGCAGGCAGTGGTTTAATTCCAATTTTGGGTTCTACCTTTGTGATTAGCTCACGCCACTTGCTTTATTCAATTACGTTTCGTAAGCACGTTGCTGGCTTATCGGCCACTAAGCGTTGGCCGCTCGCGTTTGTGTTGACTGATGAAATGTTTGCTGTGTCCGAGGTTGACACGCGGCAGAATGGTCGATTCAGTTATACCTATGCCTTGGTCTCGGGTTTTACATTTCACGTTATATGGAATGTATCAACAGCTATGGGCATTTTCGCAGGCGAAGCGATATCTAATCTTGAGGAGCTTGGTCTTGAGTTTGCGATTGCCGCAACCTTTATTGCAATGACGTTTGATCAGTTCAAGAGTAGGCCGGTGGCGTCGACTATCATTGTTAGTGGTGCTATTGCGGTTGTGGCCAAACCTTTTTTCCCCGACGCTTACATCATCATAGCGTCTTTAATCGGTATGACCGTGGGCTATTTGTTGCATGACGATGGGGTTGATGAAGAGTCTGTGTCGATGCGTAAGGGAGGGCAATGAGTATGGTTTGGCTGATGATTGTGCTAATGGCCGTAGTGACTTATGCAAATCGAGTGCTGTTCCTGCTCGACAGTGTGAAAATCGAACCTAGCCCAAAGTTTAATGTGTTTTTAAGCTATTCGGCTTATGCGGTGTTGACTGCGATTTGGGCTCCGATTGTTTTCTCTTTTGATATCAATCAGGGCTTTGGTTCCGCCGGGGGCGACTTCTTGCTGGGAACTACGGTCGCTGCGGTGCTGACGCTTTTTCGAGTACCTAGTATTATGGTGGTCTTGTTGAGCATCGGAGTGTTTGCTGCAGTGCGATTTTTGATGTAGTGCGCTTTTCGATTTAGTGCGTTGCTTGATTCAGTACACAGAACTAGATGGAGCGGTAATTAAGACAGTCGAATGGGTACAAAAAAAACCCGCTGATGGCTCAAACCGAAACGGGTCTGAACCAAGCGGGCTTGGTACCGCGGATTAGAGCTCCGCTGGTCAGCTGGCGATACGAGTTAGTCGCGCTCAGTTATTTCAACTAAGTGGTAGCCAAACTGAGTTTGAACTGGGCCATGAACTACGCCGACTTCTTCATTGAATACAACTTTGTCGAACTCTGGAACCATCATGCCAGGCCCAAAACTGCCTAAAGCACCGCCTTGTTTGCCTGAAGGGCACTGAGAGTGTTGCGAAGCGGCCGCATCAAAACTCAATTCACCGTTCACGATTTTCTTTTGTAATTCAAGACATTCGGCTTCGGAAGAAACCAAGATGTGTCGTGCTGCTGCTGTAGTCATTGTCAAATCCTGTGTCTGTAAAAAAGCGCGAATAATACGCAACTTGATGTCAAATTTATAGCTACAATTAAATAAAAGTTGGCTTTGAATTTCAGATATCCACTCATACCGCTCACGGCGGGCTTAAAACAGTAATCTCAGTGTCTAAACGTCGTTTAATCAAGCTTGTTCAAGTGCTCGTTAGTCTCGGTCTATTGATCTGGGTGCTGTCCTTAACGGGCGTTTTCGAGCCAGCTGGTCGTGCAAACCTGCTCGCACTATTGCGCAACGCTAATCCGCTTTATTTGTTGTTGAGTGTGTTGATTGGGTTTGTGGTCAACATGAGCAGTGCGCTCAAGTGGTACATGTTGATTCTCGCAAAGGGTTTGCAGGTGGGTTATTGGCGGGTTTTCTCATACTATCTAATCGGTCAATTCTACAATATCTTTCTGCCCACCAGTGTTGGTGGTGATGTGGTGCGCTCTTATCAGCTGGGCGAATACACCAAAGATCAAGCCGGCGCTCTGGCATCTGTGTT
>CAZOIG010000205.1:0-2963 GCA_964579235.1 uncultured Gammaproteobacteria bacterium | reverse complement strand
CGCTTCTTTCACTAACAGAACATGCTCAAACCGCAGCGCGTTTAAAACTGGCTTTGCAGGCAAGTTCTGTTTACAATGTTGTAAACAACTGAATGCTACGAATTATCCACGAGCCTGTCAACCAAAGCACCTCAAGAAACTGGGGGTGAACTGCACCTGGCGGTTGATGGTTGGCGTGGCGCCCACTGCGTGGCGCCAATACGCATATTGGGTTTTGTGCATCAGTTGATCACACATTCGAAACACACACGTAAATAGATGGCACGAAAAAACTACGAATCTCCAGAAGCCGCACGCGAAGCCATCTTAGATGCCGCACAGGATACGGTCGTCGAAGTTGGACCAGCTGGCTTACGCATCAGCGCGGTTGCTAAACGTGCCGGAATGGCGCATCCCAACATCATTCATCATTTTGGCTCGCGCGAGGGCCTGCTCAACGCGCTGGCCGATCGTGTTGGTGAGCGCGCTACAGCCCGGATTACGGGCGCAATCTCAGACGCACTAGATTCTGACTCGAGCGAGTTAGTCGACGCCATGGCTAAAGTATTCAGCACGGCCTACGCGGGCGACGAAGGTAAGGCCGCTATCTGGTTGCATCTAAGCGATGCAGAAGCCGATAACGGTATGAAAGACAATATGAGTGAAATTGTGGATTTATCCCACCAGCTGCGCACTCGACTAGAACCCAGCGTTACTCGTGAAAACACCAGCAGAATCGTTTTACTGGTCACGCTCGCTTTGGTTGGCGAGGTGGTTGCTGGCGACGCAATTAAGTCTGCATTGGGCTACCAGCACTCGGGCTCAAATAATCGAGCGCAGTTTAAACGTTGGCTCGCCGAACTATTATTAGAACTCTCGGACGAAGAGTTACCAGATAGCTTAAACACAAAAGAAAAATAACAGGAGTTTTATCATTATGAGTAAATTCAAAGATAGCGTTTGCGTGGTAACGGGCGCGGGATCGGGCATCGGCAGGCAATTAGCAATTAAACTCCACCAGCGTGGCGCTAAATTAGCGCTGGCGGATATTCATGCTGACAACTTGAAAGCTACCGCTGAAATGCTTATTGACGCTAATGGTGCGCCCCTAACTGAGGTGTTAGATGTAGCCGACCAAGCGGCTGTCTATGCGTTTGCAGAACGCGTTAACTCAGAAATGGGCGGTGCGCACTTAGTGGTAAACAATGCAGGCGTCGCATTGGGCTCTGGTCCACTTTGGGATACCGAGATTGATGATTTCAAATGGTTGATGGACATCAACTTTTACGGCGTCCTGTACGGAACAAAAGCGTTCTTACCGATTCTCCAACAACAGGACTGGGGCCATATCGTTAATATTTCCAGCTTGTTCGGTTTGATTGGAGTAGCGGATCAAACCGCCTACAACGCGAGCAAGTTTGCGGTACGTGGAATGACGGAAGCCCTAAGGCATGAGCTTAAACGTGACGAAAGCACCGTTAGTTGCACCAGCGTGCATCCAGGTGGAATCAAAACTGACATTGCCCGTAATGCCCGAGTTGCGCAGGCCTCAGTGAGTAAAGAAGAGGCCGAAGAACTGCATAAGCAAGCGGTTCAAGATTTTGACAAGCTAGCCAGAACGACCGCAGAAAGTGCCGCAGAACAAATCATTAAGGCGGTCGAAAAAGACAAGCTGCGTTTGCTGATCGGCAACGACGCGAAACTAATTGACTTTATTCAACGCTGTTTCCCAAGTGGATACGCCAATATTTTCGCACGCTTACTCGAGAAACGCACAGACTAAACCTACTTAACTAGTACCTGAATAAAAAAAGGCCGCATTGAATATCAATGCGGCCTTTGACTTATCGCTCGAAAAGAACTTGCTAGAACAAATTACCTAAAGTAAATATCGCAGCCAAGACTCCAAATACAATTTTACTTTTGCCTTCATCCAAGCCATGTACGTGCTGACTCGCTATGTACATCAAAAAACAACCCCATAAAGGTGATAGCAGCTCACCCAAAATAGTAATAATTGAAACGGCAGCCACAACCGGAACCACAGCGAAAGAGTAAGCCACGCAGCGCATCGCTACCTCATAGTCCTTGGTGCTTCCCATGAGCTTAAATATCAAGTACACGATGCCGCCCATGATAAAACTCGCGATCACCGCAGCAACCGGGTAAACCGGCAGGAGCACGGCCGCCGAGAACCCCATATGATCAACGGGCCCAAGTCCAACCACAGCCAGCACAAAGATTATTGCAGCCGCGACAAACGCCACCATAGCGACGAAGGTCACCGGGGCGGTATAGCCACCAGACTGCGGCATGCTTTTGTAAAAACCGACCGGATCGGTAATGACTTGCATTGCTGTTGCGATGGTTTTATTTATATCAATTGTGGAGTCACTCATAATTCTTGAACCTTTAAAGTGTGAGAAAATTTAAGCTAACGCGTCACGCAGGCCGTCCTGTCACTATGTTAGCGATTGAATAGAGCCACGACAATACCCTGTATGGGTGATACGCCTAGCGTCTATTAGCTCTTATTTATTAGCTCTCGGAAAACGCGCTTAACACCTCATAGGCTTGAGCCGCTCTTTCTTTAGGCACGAAGATGTGATCATGAAAGTAAGCGGCGACCACATTGGCGCTAATGCCATGCTCGGTTAAAGCCCCCGCCACGGCTGCGGTTAAACCAACAGCATTTAAACTCGAGTGTACTTTCAAAGTTAAACGCGAAAACTCGCCACTGACTGCAATCGCGTCCAGCTCGGCTGGTAACGAGTCGCTCGCGACGATCAAGGTAGTGCCCTCCTCCTCTTCAAACATTGCAATGGCGCGGCTCAGCAAGTCAACATAGAGTCCGTGCGAACTACTCATTGAGCAGAATACGTAGGTCTGTGAATCAAGGTCAAGCTGGAGGGTTTTAAGCATCTTAGCAAGATCGAGCTCGCCTTGGCTTAAGGTCTGTGCTTCGTTCATTGTTGTGACACCTC
>CAZOIG010000204.1:0-2170 GCA_964579235.1 uncultured Gammaproteobacteria bacterium | reverse complement strand
TTGCCGCAGCCGATTGCACTAATCAACTTATCGGAATCGGGGCAGGGCGCTGAGAAACACGCGGTTGAGGAGTCCATCGTAAAAACCATTACTGAGCTAAACAAGACTCGCGCAAACTTTGAGCACATTTCAACTGCGGTTATAGACCAAGAAACATGGTCGCCCGACAACGGTTTGCTTACCCCAACCTTAAAAATTAAACGTGGGGAGCTGGATGATAAATACTCACCAAACTACTTGCAGTGGCACGAATCGGACAAACAAGTTGAATGGGTGTAAGAAGACTCAGTGGTTGAGCTTTTCACACTAGGTGTTTAAAACTCTATAGTCATGGCCGTCCACTATACGCTCCTCTTGGCATTTAGCCTTGAGGAGCGTTTTTTTTAGTAGCGGCGTGCAATGATGGGCGTTACCGAGCTAAAGCGGTTTCCACATAGACAACACGCTTTTTAGGGCGGTGATGAATGCCATTGGTTGGTCAAGCATCAGATGATGTCGAGCATGAGGAATACCGATCATTGGAACGGGTTCGGTGCCATGTTGTTCCGCCAACTCGTTCATGTAATCAACCGAATCTGGAATGAAGAGAAAGCTTTTCTCACCATAGATGATTGCTTTTCGTCCGGGTGCAGTAATTACCGTTTCACCTACTTGTGCCCAAGACCTATTTACGTTTTTCGGGACGCGGAACACGCCTGGATCAAATTTCCATTGCCAGCCACCCTCAACTTGTTTGAGTGAGTGATACGCCATAAAGTCGAACAAAATCGGTTCCTCAACTTTCTGCGGTGGCGAGAGTACAAAGCGTTGTTTTGCCGCCGCGTAGTCAGGATAGATTCTGTGTGGCCGATCAGGATCGCGCTTGCCAGGAGGCCCAAATTTATCGGAGTTGGCTTCCAGAATGCTGGGCCGAATAATCATCAAATCACAAATAATCACACCAGAGAATCGATCGGCGTGGGCGTGCATAGTTGCAGCAGCAACGCGTCCTCCAAAGGAGTGAGCAATAATCGTGGGCTTGTTGGCGTGTTCGAATAGCTCAAGCTCTTCGCATACCCCCATTAGGTCTTTAACGCGTAAATCTTCAGTGTATTCGTCGCGCCAACCCGACTCGCCCATGCCGGCCAAGTCCATGGCGACCACGTGATAATCAGCGGCCAAAAATGGTGCGATAAAAGCAAAACACCGAGAGTGCGCCAAAAAGCCGTGCAACATGATGATGCCTGGCTTGGATGGATCACCCCAACGGAAATAGTTAATCGCACAGCCTTCTACTTCTACCTTGCCCTGTTCTCTGGGAACGCTGAGCGCTTTTTCTAGCCATGCTGGCGGGTTCGCTATATGCTTGTTCAGGTCGCCCAAAGCGGACGTTTCAGCTTGCTTGATAATGCTTGTCATGAGGGTAATGCTTGATATAAAAATACAGCGCCGAACCATAGCATTACTTGGCTGAGTTTTGTGAGAATGGCATACGCTTTGTCCAATATTTACTGCATTGATAAGAGGGAGCGCAAGATTGTATGAGTAAGATTCCAGTGATTGATGTCAGTAGCCTCGCACAGAACTCTCGCGATGGTGCGGTAGCCGCCAAGCGCGATCTGGTCTCGGCATTCACTGAGGTTGGTTTTGTTGGGTTACTGGGGCACGGTTTACCCAATGATTTGATTGTTAGCATGCGCGATCAAACTCGAGCTCTGTTCGATTTGTCTAAAAGGAGCAAACTCAAGTACGTAGTCAAGCAAGACAATTACCGTGGTTACATTCCTCTGGGTTTTTTTACGCCCAACATGGCCAGCGACATGGCTGATCAGTACGAGGGCTATAAGCTGCACCACGAGGTTCAAGCGAACGATCCACTTATTCATGATTGCGACTTGTATGGGCCTAATCGTTGGCCAGCACAACTGCCTGAGCTAGCCAACGTCGTTAGGGATTATTGGTCTCATTGTGATCGAATCGCGATGAGTTTAATCAGTGTTTTGGCTGAATCGATGGGTGTGCCTGCGTTAAGTTTGCAGACGAAATTCGAGCAACCCTTAACCAATATGACCTTGTTGCATTATCCAGCGATGGCAGATAAGCAAAATTCCGACACAGATTCCTTCGGGATTCACCCCCATAAAGATACGGATGTGTTGACTCTTTTAGCCCCCGACAGGGTAGGTGGTCT
>CAZOIG010000203.1:0-2114 GCA_964579235.1 uncultured Gammaproteobacteria bacterium | reverse complement strand
AAAAGCCAATCCACAATCCTCGCCAAGCTGGTTTGTTGCAACTGCTCGGCATCATGGATCAAGACATGAACGGCAAAGTGACACCGAGCGAACTCACGCGTGATCTAAAGCGTGCCGTCGGAGACAACTTCGCTCAATTTGATGTCAGCCAAGATGGCGCCTTAGACCCCCGCGAATTAGGCGGCCTTTTACAAGCGGTACGGTCCGCGCGGTAAGCGATTATGTAACTTAAATTAATCAATACCCCTACCTTTAGGAGCGCTCGATCACCGTGATCCAGCGCTCTTTTTTTTGGGTTTTTTCCATATAAAACATAGACTTATGACCTATTTCATTGGTTTTGGTGAAAATTTTTGAATCCTTTTCTGAAAAGCGTGCATCAAAGTAGTAAGCGCAAACGCTTTAGCGTATTTGCACTACCTTATTCAACTTAACTAGAGGGAACTATGAAATTCACTACACCATTACTACGCAATAGCTTGTTCGCAATCGTATTATCGACCTTCGCTTTGGCGAGCGCGGTTTACGCGGGTGAAAAAGGTCAAATTGATTTCGACGATTTGTCGGCACACTACGGAGAGCCAATGGTTGAAGTAAACCTAAGTGCAAACCTAATGAATATGATGGGCAAGTTTGCCAAGCACGAAGAGCCAGAGGTGGCTGAAATGCTTTCAAAACTCGACTACGTCAAAGTACGCGTTTACGAGATTGATTCAGACAGCGCACAAGCAAATGACTCAGTCGCAAGCATGAGCAAACGTTTGATGGCGGATGAGTGGGAAACCCTGGTGACTGTTAACGACAATCGCGACAAGAAAAACGTGCGTATTTTCAGCAAAAGCACTGGCGACATCATCGAAGGAGTCGTTGTCATGGTGGTAGCCCCAGAACATGAAGAAGGCAAAGCAGCGTTTATTAATATTGTTGGCGAGATCGACCCAAATCAAATCGCGACGATTACCGATGGTCTAGACATAAACATCAACTAAGGCTACGTCACTTCAGCAATTAAACCCACACCAAGAGAAGCAGCTTTTGAAAACCTTTCTACTCACCATAGCGGCACTCGTAGCAATTGGTTTTGCTGCTTATCTTATCGCGTCAACTGGCATTCGGTCGCAAGCAGGTTACGCCCAGTTGACGCATCCGCGTGGCTCGATCAGTGACTTACAAATTTCCATCAATGTTGGCCCAGCGGGGCTAAAACCAGTTCAATGGCTAGTTCGAAAAATCGCTGAGCACAGCGACCAACCGCTCGAACTAGAAGAACAAGTTTTACTCGGCGTGCTGGAAGACATGGATGGTGTGCAGTTACGGATATACCGCAGCCAAGAAAAACGCGAGCGCTACGAGCAAGCAATCAAAGCGACGGTCGATAGGCTTAGCACCCAAAAATGGGAAACAGTAGTTAGGGCTCGAGACGGCGAACAAAACGTAGTGGTAATGCACCGCGAAGAAAACGGCTTAACCGCCGGAGTATTAGTGTTGGCGAGCACACCCGAAAAAAGTGTTTTCGCCAACTTTATTGGCGCCGTAGACTTAGCAAAATTTGCCGATTACACCAGCTCGCTTGAGCCCAGCAATTAGCGCGGTTGCCGACGCGGCGCGCGCGACTCTGATTGAGGCTTCGCCGCCGACGATCGATTCACCGCTCTAGGTTGCGACTGCGTTACAGGCCTGCTCACCGGCTGAGTCGTATTTGGTCTACTTGGGCTCGCTTGTGACACGGGTCGCTGTGTTTGAGACCGAATCTGAGGACTAGGACGGACATTAGGCTGAGGACTCGTGCGAGAACTCGTTCGAGGAGTCGATTGAATAACCTGCACTGGCTGCGTTCGAGACTGAGTCACCATCGGCCGATTAAGCTGGCGGTTTGCTACTCGTCTTCGATCTTCAAGAACCCGACTTCCTATAACTCCTCGCTGATTTCGCGTAGATGTTTGTCGGCGATCCGCGTGACGAGAATCTCGATTGGTTTGGCCATTGTGATGGCGTTCGTAGCCACTATTACGATGCCCTCTGCGACCATCCCTGAAACGATTGGGGTGCCACCTTTGAGCTTGGCGATGTCCTAGTATGTCGCGATAGCCGTAATAGGTGTGAGGATGAAAGCG
>CAZOIG010000202.1:0-2290 GCA_964579235.1 uncultured Gammaproteobacteria bacterium | reverse complement strand
AACTTGCAAAAAATGCGTGTTTGGCTTGATCAATACGGCGCCACGACTAACGTCTGGGTCAATTTTCATCGTTATAAAAGTAATTTGGCTGATCAGCAAGAGATGGCTGATTTGTGTGCTGACCTGGGTTTCTTTTTTTCGCCGATCGACGCATTTTACCAACCCTTAGATAAACTCTTGCTACTGGCTGAAGGTGACGAAGCAATAACTCAAGAACCTGTGTATGCGAACTTACTGAACGATCCAAAAGCGCATATAAATTATCTAAAGCAACATCAGCAAAGCGACTACGATTGTGAGTTGCGTTTCAATCAAATGGTGATTAACTCGGATGGCAGTGTAGCGCAGTGTTGTGCTCTATATGACTCGTCGTCTATGTTGGGTTTGTCGTTTCTTGATAACAGCCACGCAGAACTGGAGGCAGCCAAATATGCAAACGATGTTTGTACCCGTTGCCGTAATGCCGGTGTCGATTTCGGCCCGATCAGCGCATTTGACAAAGGTGGGCAGGGCGCATGAGTATTGATCCGGTTAACCTAAAGCAGATTGAGCAACTTCGGCGCTTGAGTCAAGAAAGCTATGAAGCTGGGGATTACATTGGCTCGCGAAAACACCTAGAAACCGCTGTAAGCCTTGGTTGTGACGACGCAAGCGTTTTAAGCAGTTTGTCTTATGTGTGTCATTTGAGCGGAGACGACACCGCTGCGCTCAAGTACGGTGAGCACGCTAAGCAGTTTGATCCGATGATGGTCGATAACTACTCAAATATGGCGATCGCCTTATTTGGGCTGAAGCGCTATCACCAAGCCTTGATCGTTTTGGAAGAAGGCTTAGAGATTGAACCGAATAACGACAACCTTTGGGTCAATCATGGTTTGGCGCTGATCTCTTTGCATAAACCGATTGAAGCGCAAGCCTCGTACGCCAAAGCCTTGAGCATTAATCCGAATAATGTGTCGGCAATGACGAATCAAGCCATCGCATTACAAGAAAACGGCTTTGCCGAGGCTGCGTTCAGCTTGTATCAGCGCGTATCAAAGGTGAACCCAAATTTTATACCGGGTTTATCGAATAGTTTGATGTGCGCGCAATACCACCCGGGATTGGCGAGCCAAGAGATTTTGCAAAGAACTCGCGAGGTCGCCTCTGCGTTTCCAAAGGAGCTTCCCCAGTCGGTCGCAGTGCAAAAGCGGAATAGCGTTAATCAACCGTTACGGTTGGGACTCTACGGACCTGACTTACGCGCCCACCCGGTTGGTTGGTTTATTCGCTTAGTGGTGCCGGAGTTAGCTAAACGTTTTGACGTATACGTTTATTCGTCAGCTACTCAAGAAGATTATATAAGCGAGGAGATACGCAACTCCGTAAAGAGTTGGCAAAGTTGCCTGGGTTGGTCCGATCACGCCATTATTGAACGCAGCCGCAACGATGGTATTGATATCGCGATTGATCTTACCGGGCATACCGCATACGCCCGACTTGCCGCGTTCGCGCAAAGAATTGCGCCTTTGCAAATAGCCTGGTTAGGTTTTCCGGCTTCAACTGGCTTGGCGGCAATAGACGCTGTTTTGCTCAGCAAAGACGTGGTTTGTGAGGCGACCCCTGCGTTTTTTACGGAAACTATCTATGCGTTTGATGCGCCACAGTTCGTCTACGCACCACCCAGCTATATCCCTGCGGTGACTGAGCCGCCTTGTGTAAAGAATGGGTACGTAACCTTTGGGTGTTTTAACAATTTGGCTAAGTTGAATGATTCTGTCGTTGCGACTTGGGCCATGTTGATGAAAGCCATACCCGACTCCCGCCTAATTTTGAAGTGGAAGTCGCTGTCTGATACAGGCGTAGTTAATTCCGTCTTAAAGCGTTTTTTTGCGGCCGGAATCGCGCAGACCCGCATTGAGTTGCGCGGTGCGAGCGAACACGGCACGATGCTAAAGGAATACGGCGATATAGACATCGCTCTCGACCCTTTTCCTTTTAGCGGTGCGCTCACTTCATTTGAAGCGGCGTGGATGGGCTTGCCCGTGGTTACACTGGCGTCTTTACGACCGATGTCGAGGCAAACAATGTCAGAATAATTATTTCCAGGACACTGAAGAGTTCAAAGCTGGTCGTGGCATGCTGGCAGAGATCTATCAACTGCAGCAACGCCATCAAACTGGGCAACTTTTCAGAGAAAGTGATGAAGCGACTGGGGAGGAAGGAGGAAATGCTGACGATAGTAGCAGCTTAATTATCACTGATGATGACATAAGCATGATAATGAGGAACATTGTGAATGCAGGTACTA
>CAZOIG010000201.1:0-2760 GCA_964579235.1 uncultured Gammaproteobacteria bacterium | reverse complement strand
ATGCGGAGCACTTTCTATGTGCTCTTGCAGTAGGTGACGACGCTGAAGTGATTGAGTCGGCGAACGCTTTTCTAGTTCAGTCTTATCTTGGCAAGTTCGAACCTGAGCTAGAAAGTAAGATGATCGCCGCGCGGAATGAGGCGCTTGAGAGGACGCGCAAGAGTTACCCTTCTCAGCCTTCTAAGCGGAACGAATTCTTGGTGATCATTCCTTTTTATAACGCAGGCGAACTGTTAAGAGACTGTGTAAACAGTGTGCTGAATCAAAACTACGATCGATTTAGTGTGCAACTGATTGATGACGCCTCTGATGACCCTACTACGATTGAGTTGGCACAAGAGCTAGCTTTAAACAGCCGGGTGACACTTAAAAGAAACGAGAGTAATCAGGGCCCGTTACATAATCAAATTAACGCTTTGAGCGAATGCGCTAACCCTAACACGATTGCGGTGTTTGTCGATGGCGATGACCGCTTGGCACACGATGATGTTCTAAGCTATCTTGATGCGGCTTACCATTCGACTGGTTGTTGGGTTACCTATGGGCAGTGGCAATCTATGCAGACTGGACGGCAAGGTTTTGCTCGGCCGTTTTCTCCGAACGAATCATTGAACGACATGTATCGAAACGGTTCTCTCGTGTTTCCGATCCACCCTCGATCTCATCGAGTAGGTTTGTTTCATCGGTATCAGGAGATTGATCCGAGCCTGTCTAGATTGCGTAATCGGCGAGGGGACCTGTTTCGAAGTGCGTCCGATTTGGCACACATGCGGGTCATGATGCAGCTGGCAGGACATGCGCGGTGCCTATATATTGCTCAAGTGCTTTATCTGTATAACGAGGGCAATTTAGAGTCGCACCACATAAAGGACAGGCAAGGTTTGTTTGATGACGCGCAAGACGTGGGTGGCGCCGCGGACCTAGCAACGCTGAGTAGTTACTTACCTGCTTCACAAGGTATGGTTTCAAACGAGGCGCAAGAGAGTGCAACGCAGCAGGTTTCTCGAAGCCCGGCTAGGGTGATTGTTTTAGCTCTCGATGGTGCATGTCCAATCAAGCTCAGGGCTATGGTTGCTGCAGGTGAAATGCCTACTTTCGCTTCCATGTTTAGTCACTATGATGCGATAACGCCGTATCCCTCAGGCAATAGCACCTCGTTTTGGAGAGGCGTATTTGCGGGTGAAAAACTTGGTGGCAGCCCAGCCTTGTATCGAGAATTTACCACTCCTTACGGAACCTTTGACGCGGTTAGACATCACCACGCTTACCTGACGATTGATGGTTTCTGGAACGAATTAGGTTATCAAAACTATAAGGTCGCAGCCCTAAACCCTCCAGATGTCTCGTTCCAGCAATCAACTCCTAATGTCACTTGGGTTTCAGATTGGTTGTTACACACGCCACAATCTGGCTTTAAAACTGACCCACCTCAGCTTGAGAGGGTCATCCGTGAGACAACGAAAGAATTATCTGGACTGGGTCAAGGCACGGAAGTCTTTGAAGCGCGCACAAAGGCGCAAAATGATGAGTTGCTGGATCGCTTGCTGGCGCGCAATAAAGATAAAACTACGGTCTATAAAGGTTTGTTAGGCCACGGTGACTGGGACTTATTTTTGTGTGCTTATGACTCAATTCATGACGGAGCACATCAATTGTATGGCGCGAGTAGCGCAGAAGCGACTTCTGCCTCAATGCAAGATCAACTGTATAAAGACTTAGACCAACAGCTCTCAGAATTGTTACAAGACTGCTCTAATGCAGAGGTGTATGCAATTGCGGGTCTAGGCTCGAAAAGGAACTCCTCTCAGCAGAGTATGGCGCAAGAGTTGATGGAAAAGATTTTGAAGGGTCTTTCTATTCGCTATTCGGGCCCCTGTTTCAGAATGCTGCCCTACACGCCAAATGCCGCGCTGTTTCAATTCTTGGTTGAAGGCCGTGATTCCGCAGGCGTAATCCCAGCGAATGATTTGGAAGACATTATGCAGCGTGTCTCTGAACAGTGGCTGCTGTTAAAGGGAGAGCAAGCTGGAGATGCGGTCGTGGCTGAGGTGGTTCGTCAGCGCGAAGAGGGCAGTACAGAGCCGTTTTCATCAACCCTCGCTGATCTGGCAGTGGTTTGGGGTGACTTCGATTTAGCGGAGCCTTATTCCTCAGATTTAGTGAAATCTCAAAGCTATCGGCCTAACCCTGGGAATATCTTTGATGCTCGTAAGGGCGATCATTCCACAGCCTGTGGTATTTTTTCCAATGTTCCTCAACAGCCACCGCTGGGCGCTGATGGGTGCGTTGATATCGAATCGTTGCATAGCTTTCTCAAACACCGAGTTAAGCAAACACCTCCGCAGCTTTGATAGCAATTAATTTGTCAGCTCTCACACATTTTGCCGTATGACGATTCTGTGCAGAGAGGCGTGTAACATAGGACATTACAAATAGACTAATGGACCGCCTGATCTCATGAACGCCAATCAAATTCGCTGCGAAAACGACCTCTCACTCTACACTAAGCTCCTCGAACATAGGGATGTGAAAGCGGTTAACGCGATGATCGCTCGCCATGAAAAAGAGGGCTATCAGGGCGTTCGTCGTAACTTGCTGGCGACTTCAGTTCGGCTAACCGAGACTATGGCTCCGGACATCACAAAGATGGCAAACGAGTGCATAGACATGCTCGGCGTTGAAATACCCGTAGAATTGTTTGTGTATTCTAGTCCGCAGTTTAATGCGGCTTGCTTTAAGCCCGAAGCAGAGCGTCTCTAT
>CAZOIG010000200.1:0-2498 GCA_964579235.1 uncultured Gammaproteobacteria bacterium | reverse complement strand
GTCTATCAGAACGTAGAAGAGTGGAAAAAAGAAGAGCTTTTGAGTGCTGAAAAGGACACTCTAGGCCTGTATCTAAGTGGTCACCCGATTGATGTATACATCGATGAATTGCAGCAGTTTACTACCTGCCGATTGGTCGAGGTTGACGGAGGTGGTCACGCTCCCGCGAAGGGGCGAGGTAAAACGCCACTCACGTTAGCTGGCTTAGTTGTTGGTGTTCGGGTGATGAACACCAAATCAGGCTCAAGGATGGCGTTTCTGACTCTCGATGATAAGTCAGCACGCATCGAGATAGCCGTGTATGGGGAATTGTTTGACGAACGCCGAGAGGTGATTCGTAAGGACAAAGTGCTGGTAGTTAAGGGCAAAGCCAGTCTTGATCACTTTACTGGGAATGTAAGGATTTCTGCTGACGAATTGTTCGACATTGAACAAGCACGAACGCATCTATCACGGTGCATGAGAATTCGTCTGCAAGGCTCAACCATGACGCGTGAGACCGTCCACGCACTTCGCCAACTATTAGAGCACAACGAGATGGGGCAATGCCGCGTTGAACTCGAATACTTGGGTGAGCACGGCTATTGTGCATTGGTTTTACAAAAACAATGGATGGTTGTGCCAGAACCTTTGCTTATGGAAAAGCTAGTTGATTTGGTTGGTGCAGAAAGTCTTAGAGTGATCTATTAATGTATTATTTAGATATTCACGCTAACGTGTTGCTTTTAAAGCTGTTTTTTTGATATCGTTAACATCCGTTAAATATCAACGCACCTAAACACTGTTTGCTGGACTTGAGTTTCTGTACCACGCCGCCTCGTTTTGTCTCGTTGATACGAAAGATTAGCCAGTAAACCCACTTCGGTTTAGGGAAACAGGGACCGAGTTCAATTATGGACTCACGCCAATCAGCTTGGATCGGTTCCTTAATTGGGAAAGCCAATGAACGCATCAAAGCAGCTCAGTGCACACGATCGACTAAAACAAGTCTTGTTTGAAAAACAAGGACTTGGCGAAGATACGCACTTTTACGTTGCCTACAGTGGCGGGGTAGATTCAACTGTTTTGTTGTATTTGATGCGGCATTTAAAGGAAACCATGGGCTTTTCTTTAACCGCTCTGCATGTAGATCATGGCTTGAACCCTAACTCACACGAGTGGGCGAATCATTGCGCGAGAGTCTGCAAGGCATATGATGTGCCATTACAGCAAACCTTACTGAGCTTAGACGATCCTTCCGAGGCCAGCGCTCGAAACGCGCGCTATGACTGGTTTAAAGCCCGCATGGTGCCAGGTTCCGTGCTGTTGACCGCGCATCATCAGCAAGATCGTGCTGAGACCTTTTTGTTCAATTTACTACGCGGCGCGGGCAGTACTGGCCTTTCGAGTTTGCGTCAATCCCGTCGATTTTTTCACTCGCACCTGATTAGACCACTATTGGATTTCAAACAGGCGGACATACTGCGCATTGCTCAACAGCGAGACCTGCAATGGATCGAAGATCCGAGTAATCAAGAAAACGAATATTCACGCAACTACATTCGCAATCAGGTTCTACCGGTATTAAACGAGTTGCGAGAAGATTCGGTGCAAAACATTGCTCGTGCAAGTGCCAACCTAGAACAAGAAAACGGTTTGTTGAGAGAAGTGGCGATTGCCGATCTGGTGGACGTCCGCGAGCACGCGTTGCACCCCGTCGACGGATCATACGCATTGTGCTTTGACGACATGCAAGGGCTTAGCGACAACCGCAAAGCCAATTTGTTGCGCTTTTGGTTGTATTCCTTAAGCCTGCACACGCCAAGTCGCCGTTTACTGAACGCTATCTTAGAGGCTTTCAAAAACCCACCAGCGCCAACTGCCGTATTACAAGAAGGGGGCAGTCAATTTCGTTTTTATATGGGGTTTCTTTACGTTATGCCCGCACAGGCTGAGTTCCCCGATTTCTGCCCAGTTGACTGGGATGATCCCGCCTCCAGCATTGAGCTGTTTGACGCTAAGATGAGAGTAGGTCCAACCCCTAAGCTCACCCATTTACTAGAAAAGAACTCCCGAGCGCAGCTTAAAGTCGTGTCTCGCCAAAATGTGGTTAACCCCAAAGCACTGCAAGGCCACTCGCTCAACATCAAAAAATGGATGCAAGAAGCGGGTGTGCCGCCTTGGCGTAGACAAAACACGCCGTTGCTGACTCTCAAGCAACGTAATAGCGAGATTTTGCTAGCGCCAATCGACCAGCAATCCTATAACGAATGGGTTAGTGTCGATACAGCCTAAGTGCTCTTCAGTTACGTGGTTGATTGATTTTCGTTACCCTTCTTCCGCAGTCTTAAACCGACGCTGTTATGCGCGTGGGTTTTTACTATGATTTTTAAAAGTCATTGCGAAAAGCATTGTTCCAACTAGCGTCCTCTTGTAACATGTAGAACCTTCTGGAGTTTGGTGTAGGTCGACTAAGCTGAACGTCGGAAGGGGTCTATTATTCTGTTTTTCTAACATGT
>CAZOIG010000199.1:0-1548 GCA_964579235.1 uncultured Gammaproteobacteria bacterium | reverse complement strand
TTTCCGTATTTCAAGGCAAAACGATGCGAGTACCGCGAAGCTACTCTTAAGACTCGCTCCGTGTCAGTGTCACTCGGTGCGAAGGCTACCAGCATATAACGACCCCTCTTGGCTTCGGCATATAGGTCGTCTGCTTTACTGAGTTCCGAAACCAAAACGGACAGCGCATTGAGGTTCTCGCGCAGTTCGTCATGCATGGTTGAGAATTCTTCACCGCTCAATACGGTTAGCTCAGACTCCTCATAGCCTCCGACCAGCAAATCACCTTTGGTGTTATCGGCGCTGCTCTTATCGTCAAATACGATGATTACGCTACCAACAGGTTTTAATGCTCCAAAAGATGTTGGTGGATGATGTTTGTTAAAAGTTTCCATGATTCTCCTAGTTTGTGAATTTTAGGGCTCACTTTCTGAAGAGCAAAATCTATGCCAACTTTTATTTATCCGTGCATATATCTATATAAAACAGTAACTTACAGACTTTTTTTGGCTTTTTGTGAAATTCTGCTTTGGCACAACGCGCGCAGAGGTGGTGGATTTCAACCAACGCATTGGGGTATGTGCACCAGCGTTTCTGGCTGAAAACTTATTCGGAGCCTACCAGCTCGTATTTTTGCACTCGATACCTTAGGGTTTCGCGAGTTGTTCCAAGTAGTGCAGCCGCTTGGCTGATATTGTTGTTACAAAGCTTGAGAGCAAGCTCAATAACCTCGCGATCAATTTGTTCAAGAGTGAGTTCACCATCCAAGGTGAAGGTGATTTGGTTCGATCGAACTACTGAGAGGTGGCTAACTTTGCCCTGTTCGGCTTGTCCGTTTGTCTGTTGAGGCGAACTGACGTTTTGGCTGGGCTCTAACTGCTCTTCTAGTAGGTTGTTGTTGAGCCTTAACCAGCGGACATTGAGTTCTTTATCTTTAGCCAGCAGAACGGCACGCTCCAATGCGTTTTTCAGTTCTCTGACGTTACCTGGCCAATCGTAAGCCTGCAGCTCTTTCCAAGCCTCATCTGAAATAAGCGAAACCTGCTTACCTGAGTTTTGATTGAATTCAGCAATAATCATCGGCACTAACTCCACTAAATCGCTTTTGTAGTCACGCAGTGGAGGTACTTCAATTTCAAAGACATTGAGCCGGTGATAAAGATCTTCCCTAAACTCACCGTTTACGGCCATCGTCTCCAAGTCTTTATTGCTGGCCGCAAAAATTTGAACATCTAGACTGATTTCTTGTTCGCCACCCACTCGCCTGAAGGTTTGCTCCTCTATTGCCTTGAGGAGTTTAGCCTGCACCTCTAACGGCATTTCGGCGATTTCGTCTAGGAACAACGTTCCATTATCGGCTTGTTCAAGTAAGCCATGATGGCGATCATCGGCGCCTGTGAAAGCCCCAGCCTCGTGACCAAATAATTGCGACTCGACTAATTCATTGGGTAGGGCAGCGCAATTCATCTCTACGAAGGGTTGTTTTTTTCTTAAGCCATTGGCGTGCAAAATGCGGGCGGCGTGACCTTTACCAGTTCCAGTCTCGCCTTTTATGGTCAGGGTGCTAAT
>CAZOIG010000198.1:0-1523 GCA_964579235.1 uncultured Gammaproteobacteria bacterium | reverse complement strand
CGGTCGCTGTCTTCTATATCGAGCGTGACGCGCATGGGCTGCTTGAACAAGGCAGCCATCGCCTTTTCAATTTCGCTAAAACGCGCTTCTGAAAACACATGTTTATTTTTCGGCGCTAGCGATAGCTGAATGCTGTCTTCTCCCAACTTTTCGCAAGCTGAGTGCATCGCTAACTCTTTCGCCATTCCGTTAAGGCTTGACTGCTCTACAAGCTCTCCCCATTCATTATTGCCTGCTAATTGCACCGCAACAATACTAGCGGTTGGGGCACCACCATCACTGGAGTCTTGCTGCTGTGCGTTGTTAGGCATTGCCGGCTCGTTCGCTGCTATCGGCGCTTGTGGCGCTGATGGCTGTTGCGGTTGCGGTTGCACAGGGTGTTGTTGAGACTGAGGCTGCGCAAGCTTTTCGGTCTGAGGGCTCGCCGTCATCGGCTGGCTTACTGCGGTTGGTGCGGGCGTTTGATCCGCTGGAGCTTCTGCAAGCTGCCCCTTTACCGCGCTGCTCGACTGATTTGTCTGTGTATTTGCCGATGATTCAGATTGTTGCAATGCTTGGCTAGATGAGCCAGAGGAATCACCGTCTAGGGGGGCGCCCGGCTCAAAGGCAAACATTCTAATTAAGGCGATATCAAAACCAATTTTTGCCGACGGCGCCCACTTCATATCGCGCTTGGCATGCAAGCCAATTTGGTAAAACAGCTGCACTTGTTCCGCAGTTAATTTATTTGCTGCGTCACTCACAGCTTGGCTTAAGGCGTCATCCGTCGCAATATTGCTCTGAGTCATTTGCTGCAAAGCAATGTTATAGATCGCTTCCATTAACTCGTCCAGAGCGCCTTCATAGTCTACTGAGGCACTTTGCATTTGATCGGCTACCGCAAGAGCCGCCCTTAAGTCGCTGTTTACCAGCGCATTAAGCAGTTCAACAATGTGGGTATTCTGGATGCTGCCCAGCATGGTGCGTACGTCGGCTTCTCGCACTTCTCCGTCGCCCTGTGCAATGGCTTGATCAAGCAAGCTTAAACCGTCTCGCATACTGCCATCGGCTGCTTTGGCGAGAAGTTTTAAAGCGGTAGGGTCAAATTGAAGCTGCTCCTTAGACAAGATGTTGACCAATTGGTTTTCAACTTGCTCTGGACGCATAGCGCGTAGGCTGAATTGCAAACACCGCGACACTACCGTGATCGGTAGCTTTTGCGGGTCGGTGGTCGCAAACAAAAACTTAACGTGCTCCGGTGGCTCTTCAAGGGTTTTAAGGAGCGCATTAAAGCTATGCCCGGACAACATGTGGACTTCGTCAATCAGATAGACTTTATAACGACCTGAGGTCGGCGCGTATTGAACGTTCTCTAGGAGTTCGCGCGTATCATCGACTTTAGTGCGTGAGGCCGCGTCGACTTCAATCAAATCAACGTAACGCCCTTCATCAACCGATAGACAGGTTGAGCACTGCTGGCAGGGTTCCGCTGACATGCCCTGCTCACAGTTTAGGGACTTTGCGAATATCCGTGCCAGTGTGGT